>CAKMZR010000006.1 GCA_929200455.1 uncultured Alphaproteobacteria bacterium
TGGTGCTTCGTTGACGGGGGCGTGTACAACAGAGTGGGGCACGCCTATTTGCGAGAGGAGTTGGGTTCTTTGGGGGCTGTGGGACGCGAGTATGAGGGATGTCATGAAGGGGGCAGGGGAGTGAGATTGAATCGGGTGATAATTTTGGAGGTGAGTTCTTGTCTTAGGTTTCTGTATGCGTGGAGTACGGAGGTTCGGTCGCCTTCGATGAGGGAGGGGTCATCGGTTTGCCAATATTCGACTTGGCAAGCGATATTTTGGGTGAATTTTAGGGCTTTGATGTGGGCATCTTCTGAGAGAGCGATGATGATGTCGAAGGAGAGGTCGACAAGGTTTTCGAAAGTTTTTGGGTTGTGGAGGTGCATAGAGACATCGTTTTCTTCCATGGAAGAGATCATGAAGGGGTCTGGAGGTTTTATGTGGAGTCCGCAAGAGTCGCAAAAGAATCGATTTTTTCCGTAGTATTTGAGGAGTCCTTCGGCCATGGGCGATCGCAAGGCATTGTGGGAGCAGCAAAAGAGGACGGAATGTATGGAAGAGGTATCGGGCATGGAAAGGGCAGAGGGTTTGAGGATGTTGTTTTGGCTAGACTATAATATTGAGTTTTTAAAGCAAGGTTTGGGTCATAGGAAAGAGACGGGGTCGATATCGATGTGGAGGTTTACGCGCGAAGGTATGGATGCATTTTGGAGCCATTTTGCGATGAAGGGTTGAGGGTGGTGTGGTCTTTTGCTTTTGATGAGGAATCGGAATCGGTAATTTTTTCGGACAAAGGGAATGGGAGCGGGAATGGGGGGAAAGAGGGTGATGTGGTGTGCGGAGGGTGCGTTTTTGTAGAGTTGTCGGCATGTGCTTTCGAGGAGTTCGAGGTGTGAGGAAGAGAGGATGAAGGCGGCGTAGAAGCTGTAGGGGGGGAGAGAGGCAGATTCTCGTATGGAGAGTTCGTGGTGGATGAATTGTTGTTGTGCGTTGGGGTCATTGATATTTTGCAGGGCTTGGATGAGGGGAGAATTGGTTTGGTGTGATTGGATGAGGACTTCTCCTTTGAGGAGGGGGTCGCGACCTGATCGTCCCGAGACTTGGTGTGTCATTTGGAAGCACCGTTCATTATTTCGGAAGTCGATTCCGGTGAATCCTTGTAGGGCGTCGATGATGCCGACGAGGGTGAGGGAAGGGAAGTGGAGTCCTTTAGCGATGAGTTGTGTGCCGATGACGATGTGGATTTGGTTGTTATGCATGTGTTCGAGAAATTTTTTGAGTTGATTTTTTTTGGAGAGTGTATCGGAAGTGGCGATGGCGATTCGTGCGTTTGGGGCGAAAGAGGCGACTTCGCTTGCGATTCGTTCGACGCCCCATCCTTTTGGGAAGAAGGAAGAGGGTTTGCGGCAGTGGGGGCATTGCGAGGGTAGGGTATGTTGATTTCCGCAGAGGTGGCATAGGAGTTGGGTATTTGGGGGAATATTTTTCTCGAAGGGGTGTGAGTTTGTGGGTGTTGAGAAGAAGATTCCGTCGAGGAGTTTTTGAGATTTTTGGGTGTGGAGATGGAGAGCGAGGATGTGTTCGTCTTGGGGGCATAGGAGGGGTTGTCCGCATGAGTGACAGAGGACGACGGGGGCGTAACCTCTACGATTGAGGAAGAGGAGGGACTGTTGTTGCAGTTGGAGTCGGGAGAGGATTTTTTCTTTGAGGGGTTGTGAGATGAGATTTTTGGGAGCGGAGACGAGGGTGTCATTCATATCGCAGAGGGAGACGGAGGGGAGGGATGCTTTTCCGAATCGTTTTTTGAGGGAGAAGTGTTGGTAGCGTTTGGTTTGGACGTTGTGTATGGTTTCGAGGGAGGGGGTGGCTGAAGAGAGGATGATGGTGGCTTGAGTGCATTGAGCGCGTAGGACGGCGATATCTCGGGCGTGATAGATGGCTCCGCCTTCTTCTTGTTTATAGCCGTTGTCATGTTCTTCATCGATGATGATGGTGGCAAGATGAGGGCAAGGGAGATGGAGAGCGGATCGTGTTCCGATGAGGATGGGGAGTTCTCCTTTTTGCCATTGTTGCCAGATATGGCGGCGTTGTGCGAGGGTAATTTCTGAGTGCCAGAGGGCGATATTGTGTGAGAAGAAGGCTTGAGCACGGAGGAAGGTTTGTTCAGCGAGGAGGATTTCCGGGAGGAGTATGAGGGTTTGTTTTTTTTGTGCGAGTGTATGTTGGACGAGGGAGAAGTAGGTTTCTGTTTTTCCTGATCCTGTGATTCCTTCGAGGAGTATGGGGGAGAACTGGGATTCTGAGGCAATGCGTTGGAGATTATTTGCGATGGTGCGTTGTTCTGTGTTGAGTTGGATTTGGGAGATTTTTTGGGGATGGGGTGGATTGTTGAGGATGAGGGATGGAGATTTTTTGGTTGTCTGTTTTTTGGGTTGGGAGAGGAGTTGGGGTGAGGGAATGGCGAGTCTTAGCCATTGTCCGAGGGAGCCCATGGTGTAGGCTTGGGCGCGTTTGAGGTAGAGGATGAAGGAGGGGGGGAGGGGTTCGAAGAGGGGAATGGGTTCGGCATTTTTGAGTTTTGATGCGGGGATAAGGGGGAGATTTGTTTTGTCCCATACGACTCCGACGACGTCTCGTCCTCTGAGGTTGACATGGACGAAGGTTCCGGGAGTGGGTATTGATGAGTCGGAGAAAGCGTAGGAGAAAGGTTCTGGAGCGTAGGGAGTGAGGACGGAAACGGTATTTGGGTCAGGGGACATGGGGGAGTTTGTACTTTTGAGCGTGGGGTGTCTCCTGAGGGATTATGAAGAGGAGAGTCTGGGGATGAGTTCGATGAAGTTGCAGGGTTGGTATCGTGAGTCGAGTTGGGATGAGAGGATGCCGTTCCATGCGTCGCGACAAGCGCCTGTGGATCCAGGGAGAGCGAAGATGTAGGTGGTGTCAGCGAGTACGGCAAGGGCGCGACTTTGTATGGTTGAGGTTCCGATTTTTGCGAAGCTGAGGTATCGGAAGAGTTCGCCGAATCCGGGGATATGTTTGGATGCGACATCTTCGAGGGCTTCGGGGGTGACATCTCGGGCGGTGAGTCCGGTTCCTCCTGTGGAGATGATGATATCGACGGAGCTGTCTTTTATCCAATGTTGGAGTTTTGAGACGATGAGATTTTTGTCATCTGTGACGATATCCATAGCGGCGAGGTTGTGACCGTCTTTGACGATGGCTTCGGAGAGGAATTTTCCTGATCGATCTGATTGGACATCGCGTGTATCGGAAACGACCAAGACGGCGATGGAAAGGGGTATGAAAGTTTTTTTGGTGTCGATGGGCATGATGAAGTCATTTCTTGGGTAGGGTTTGGTTGGATGCTTGGGAGTGGTTGTTATGTTTTTGTGTTTGGTCTTGAGGAGCGTAGAGGGGCCAATGGCTTTTGAGAATATCGCGTAGGCTTGAAGGTTGTTGTTCCATGAGGTCTCGATATATCCAGACGTTTCGCAGGACATGGCGTACATATTTTCTGGTTTCGCGAGGAGGCAGGCTTTCAATGTAGAGCAGAGGGTGTATGGTATCTGCGATTCGTTTTTTCCATGTGAGCATATTTCCGGGTCCGCCATTGTAGGCGATGAGGGTTTTGAGAAGGTTTCCTTCTATGGAGGGTGTCGAGAGGAGCCAGCGTATGTAGGACTGTCCGAGTTGGATATTGACGGTGGGAGCGTAGAGGTTTTGACTGTGGCGTTGTTTGAGTTGATATTTTGAGATGAAGCGAGCGGTGGAGGGTATGATTTGCATGAGTCCGCGTGCTTGTCGACGGCTTTTTGCGAAGGGGTTGAAGTGGGATTCTTGACGGATGATGGCGTAGATGAGGGCGCGGTCGATGTGGTATCCTCCGTTTGGTGTCCAGAGGGGTTGGGGGAAGAGGGCTTTGAGGTAGGCATTTCCTGTGACTTGGAAGAGTGATTTTGCGGCGAGATAGCTGATGTAGGGAAGGTGAGCGATGTGGGCCAAGCGAATGATACTTTTGAGGATGGAGGGGGCGACGTAACGAGACGTGAGGGGTCGAAGTTCGCTGATGGCTTTTTTGATTTCTCCGACTTCCATGAGGGCAAGGGCTCTTCTTACGGGAGGGAGGCTGAGGGTTCGTGTCCATGGTCTGTCTGAGACGAGGGGCAGGGATGATTTGTTATGGTTTGGATTTTTCAAGGAGAGCGTTCTGCAAGCGAGGTAACCGTAGAATTCGAGGGATTCTTGGCAAGATTTTTGTAGGCGAGGGGACGCGTGTCTTGGGTATCCCGCCATGAGTGAAGCAAGGGCAGACCAATAGTATCCTCGGGCTTTGGCTTCGGAGGATTGTTGAGATGATGTGACGTATTTGTCGAAGAATTCAGCGGATTCTGTGTAATTTTCTTGTCGCCAAGCGGCAAGACCTGCCCACCAATAAGCGTCGAGAGCGTAGGAGGAAGAAAGGGGAAGGCTATCGAGGTAGCGAGCCATGGTGATGGATTTTTCCCATTTGTGGTAGCGGTAGTATCCACGAGCGATGGCCCCGAGGCTGAGAGCGTAGCCGTAACTTTTGAGTTTTTGAGTTTTTCTGAGTTGTTGGACATACTCGAGGGCACGGGTGATGTAGCCACTTTGGACCATGGATCGTACTTTTTTGTAGATTCTTTTTGAGTGGGCGGAGAGGGAAGGAGGTCTAAAGTTTGGGGAGGGAGGTGAAGTTCTGAGGTCTTTAGGTACGGGGTGAATGAGTCTGGGTATGGATGTATTTTTTGAGGGACGTCTTTTGATGGCGAGTTTGCGGACGGCGAGATTTCCGGGGTGGTCTGCGTATCGTGAGAGCCAATTTTTGAGTTCTTTGAAAGAGGATCGGTAGAGTCTAGGGTGCATATAGCGTTGGTAGAGAATGTGTCCTATGAGGATGGGTTGACGAATTTCCTGAATGGCTCTATCGGCACGTTTCCATTCTCCATTTTTTTGAGCATTGAAGATGATTTGGTAGATGTATTTGTCTTGTTCTGAGAGGATTGATGGGAGTTGTTTTTGTTCTGTAGCGAGGGAGAGGGAACAAGGTGCGTGAAGGCAAGGTCCTTGGTTGTAGGGGAGTTCCCCGAAAGGGGCGAGGGGTGAGGATGTATTGACGAGGGTAGAGGGGTTGATTTTGGGAGGTTTTACGGCGGCCCCTGCAACAGCCCACCAAGGAGAGAGGCACAGAATGAGAACAAGAAAGCGTAAGGTTTGTATGATCATTAAGCAGGGAACTGGGGGAAGGTGGGGGAGAAAAGAAACCCGGAAAGTGTGTTGAGCGAAAGGGGTATGTATTGTTCCCTTGTGTACGTCTGCCTACCTGAGGGTTCCTATTTTGGTTATAATTTTTTGCGGGATAATTGTAAAGAGTGAGGTTTTTTTTGTTGATGTTGGGTTTTTTGAGGGGGGCGTGGGTTTTTTGAGAGGGGGTGGAATTGTATTTTTCTCCACAGGAATAGGGTTTAAACCTTGATTTTTAGGTTTTGCTGAGGGGAGATATTTTTTACGACTGAGAATATTTCCGCACGGTATCGGTGATGGCGGTAGCCTGTTCTCTGACGGCTTCGTCTTCTGAGAAAGCTTGTGTGATTCCGAGAGCGGTTTGTTGCATGACGGCGAGTTGTCGTTTTCCGAAGGGGAGGGTTTCATTTTGCAATGAGTGGATGAGTCCGAGGAGGCTGTCATACATTTCGACGATATGGGAGTAGGGCGTCCCTTTGATTCGTTCTTTGGAGACGAGGGCACTATCGTAGAGTCTTTTGAGGTTGAGGTCTCTTGCTTCTTTTGGTGAGGAAGAGTCTTGGAGGAGGTAATGCATATTTTGAATGATTTCTCTTATTCCGAGGGCGCGTTTTTTTAGGATGATCTGACTGATTTCGCTATTGGTTTTTTTGATCATGTCTTTGACTTCTTGGGAGGAGACTTTTTGTCCACGTGCTTTGAGTGCGAAGACGTTGGGAACGATGATGGTTTGTTCGTCTGCATTATTTTTTTGGTTTACGATGTGCTGATTGCTGGGAGCCCGTTTGGGTCCGATATAGTCTGGAGAGACGATATAGGGAGGTCGATGATCGACGGTGGCGATAATTTGCCGAGAGAGCATGGCGCGTGTGATGGGAGCGGGAATGAACATATCGACGCCTGAATTGAGAGCGGGAGAGATGTGTGAAGAGTCTCGCCGTCTGCTTGAGAGGATGACGGGTAGGTAAGGATTTCTGCCGGCGTATCCGAATCGCAAGCTGTTGATGGTCCGCAGGCAGGCGTCTGGTTGTTTGTCGTAATCGATATAGACGATATCGGGTCGGGTGGACTCGATTCGGTCTGCGAGGTTTTCCCCTTTTTTTTCGAAGAAGTAGTGGGTGATTTTTTGGTCACGAATGAGTTTGGCGAAGCTTTTGAGGCTGGCGTCTTGGTCGTGGCATATGAGGAAACGACAGGAAGAGACGCGTATAGGTTCATGAGGCATATTAATCTCCTTTATAAATTGGTTTGGTCTCTGCTCAAGGATCGGATATGCAAAACGTGAGCAGACAACAAAGACTCGAGGAAGAGGAACAGAAGTTTTATCCAGACATCCATAAGAGCATGAAGGCTATAAATCCCAAACCGGTCCAAACCAGTATTGTATGATACTTTAAGGAGCGTTGATAGTCAATAAATTTAGAAGTTTGGATTGTGGTTGAGGAGATAGGCTTGAAAGAGAGGAAGGTCTGTGTTAGCAAAGAGAGAAGCTATGTGGGAGAGGTTCTGCTGAGAGCGAATGATTTTCTTTTGGGTTTTGGGAGGGGGAGAAGGAAGGACGTGAGTAAGTGAGGGCCGCCGAAGGGGCAAAGTAAGATGTCTTGTAATCTCTCAGGCACAAGGACTGCATAGTTTTGAAGGACTCTGGAGAGAAGAGATGGTGTTGCCATTTCTCACCGACGGGGAGAGCAAAAGAGAGGGTACGGGGGGAATTTTTGCGGAACTCTCAGGTATCAAGGACAGACAAGACTTTAATATGATGGGATACGGATCACTTTGGGCGTGATTTGTGTGCTGTTGTGTGAGGTTTACGCGTATGGTATCTGAAGGCTCGGGAGGTGGTTTGTTGAAGACGAAATTGTATGATTGGCACTGTGTCCGTGGGGCGAAGATGGTTCCGTTTGCGGGTTATGAGATGCCTCTTCAGTATGAGGGGATAAGGTCTGAGCACCTTGGTACGCGCAAGGGAGCGGGTTTTTTTGATGTATCGCATATGGGTCAACTGCGTCTTGTGGGATTGGATGGAGCTCGTGTTCTTGAGAGGGTTGTGGGAGCAGGACTTGGTGACTTGCGGGCTGGTAAGTGGTGTTATACGCAAATTTTGAATGAAGAGGGCGGCATAGAGGATGATCTTTTGGTGGGCAGGGATGATCGAGAGGGTTCTAGGGTTTTGCATTTGGTGGTGAATGCGTCTCGGAAGCACGAGGATGCTTTGTTGATAGAGGGATTGATAGGCTCAAGTGATGATGCGAAGCTGAAGTGGGTTGCATCGCGGAGTTTGATAGCGGTTCAGGGTCCGGGTTCTTGTGAGGTATTGTCATTGTTGTGGGAAGGCGTGGAGGATATACCGCGAATGGGTATGAGACGTGAGGGGGATGTATTGATATCAAGGACGGGTTACACGGGCAATGATGGATTTGAGATTTCGCTTGATGATGGGGATGTGGAGGAGGTGGCAACGATTTTGGCGGGAGATGAGAGATTGACGCTTTGTGGTCTTGGTTCTCGTAACAGTTTGCGATTGGAGGCGGGTATGTGTTTGTATGGTCATGATATTGATGAGGGTACGACGCCCGTGGAGGCGGGTTTGGCTTGGAGTTTGGGTCGTGGTAGGTCTGGATACAGAGGGTATGAGAAGGTGAGGTCTCAACTGGAGGGGGGCGTGGAGAAGACGCGAGTGGGTTTATTATTGGGGGAGCGTTCGATAGTTCGTGATGGAGCTAAGATTTATGATGAGGGAGGACTGGAGGAGGTGGGCTATGTGACGAGTGGTAGTTTTTCGCCGAGTTTGGGCGTGGGTATAGGGATGGGATATGTGGGGTCATCTTTTTCGGAAGAGTCGACCCTTTTGAAGTGCGACATTAGGGGAACCTTGCATGAGGCAAGGGTTGTGAGGATGCCGTTTTTGGATCATGTACGTTGAGGAGAGGAAATAGAGAGATGGAAGCGAAAATATACACAGAAGATCATGAGTGGTTGGCAAAAGATGGGGAAGAGTGGGTCTTGGGAGTGAGTATGTATGCACAGGAGCAGTTGGGGGATGTGGTTTATGTTTCTTTGCCGTCTGAGGGAGAGGTATTTGCGAAGGGAGCGGGCCTGTGTGTGATAGAATCGGTGAAGGCGGCAAGTGACGTGTATGCACCTGTAGGTTTGCGAGTGGTGAAGGTGAACGGTTCCTTGTTGGATAAGCCTGAGCTTGTGAATGAGGATGCGGAGGGAGCGGGTTGGTTGGTTCGTGTGGTTGTGGATGGAGGTGAAGAGGTGGAGGGTATGAGTGAGGGTGAATATGCGGCGAAGTTTGGCAATTGAGGAGGATTTGAGATGCGAGGTAGAGAAAATTTTTTTGAGGAGGAGATTTCTGGGGGTAGTGATTTTTTGCAGCGACATTTGGGAGTGAAGGATTCTGAGTGTGTGAAGATGCTTGGATTTTTGGGGGAGGATTGGGAAAGTTTTATGGGCAAGGTGATTCCGGATTCGATTCGTGAAGAGGGAGAATTGCCCTTGACGCGGTGTTGCAATGAGGGTGAGGCGGAGCGTTTATTGATGGGGATAGCGGACAGGAACAAGCCTGGTATTAGCATGATAGGCAAGGGTTTTTACAAGACGGATACGCCTGCGGTCTTGCGTCGTAATATATTGGAGTCTCCTGGTTGGTATACGGCGTACACGCCGTATCAGGCGGAGATATCGCAGGGTCGTTTGGAGGCGTTGATGGTATTTCAAACGATGGTGACGGAATTGACGGGTATGGAGATAGCGAACGCGTCGTTGTTGGATGAGTCCTCGGCGGCGGCGGAGGCGATGTTGTTGTGTTCGCGCAAAGATCGGGGAAAGCGGAAGCGTTTTTTTGTGGATTCTCGCCTTCACCCTCAGACGATAGAGGTATTGAGGACTCGTGCTTTGCCGTTGGGTATAGATTTGGTGGAGTCATGTGTGGAGGAGATGAGGGGTGACGAGGAGGATGTTTTGGGTGTGATGGTGCAGTATCCTGATACGGATGGAGATGTGATGTCGTCGCCTGATTTTTTGAAGGAATTATGCGAGAATTTGGGAGCGATGTTGTGTGTGGTGACGGATCCGATGTCGTTGGTGTTGTTGCGTCCGCCTGGAGATTGGGGAGCGGATGTGGTGGTAGGTTCTATGCAGAGATTTGGACTTCCGATGATGTATGGGGGACCTCATGCGGGTTACATGGCGACGAAGAAGGAATACACGCGTCTTTTGCCTGGTCGTTTGATCGGTTTGTCGGTTGACAATGCGGGCAAGCCGGCTTATCGGATGGCGTTACAAACGCGTGAGCAGCATATACGCAGGGATCAGGCAACGAGCAACATTTGCACGGCTCAAGCCCTTCCGGCGATTATGGGGGCGATGTTTGGTGTTTATCATGGTTCTGAGGGTTTGTTGCGGATAGCGAATCGGATTCATGATTTGGCGTCGACATTTGTGGGAGGTTTGCGTCAGGCAGGATTGGGGATACGCAACAAGTATTTTTTTGATACGGTGAGTGTGGCAACGGGCAGCGAGACGGATAAGATTCTGTCGCGGGCGTATGATCGTGGATATTATTTTTGGCGAGAGGATGATGAGACGATAACGTTATCGTTTGATGAGCATTCTTCGGTTGAGGACATTAAGGTTCTTTATGAGATTTTTCTTGGAGGGGGACATGGATTGATGAGTGTGACGGTGGAGAAGTACGGTGGACTTCCGTCGTGTTGTCGACGGGAAGACATATGTTTGAGTCACAGGGTTTTTCACCGTTATCGTTCTGAGACGGCGATGATGCGTTATTTGCGCGAGTTGAAGAACAAGGATTTGGCGTTGGATCAGACGATGATTCCGTTGGGTTCGTGTACGATGAAGTTGAATGCGAGTAGTGAGATGGAGCCTGTGACGTGGCCCCATTTTTCGAACATGCATCCTTTTTCTCCCCGTGAGGCATCGGAGGGTTTTGAGGTGATGTTGCGAGAGCTTGAGCAGATGTTGTGTGTGGTGACGGGCTACGATGGTTGTTCTTTACAGCCGAATGCGGGTTCTCAAGGAGAGGTAGCGGGTTTGTTGGCGATACGGGGTTATCATTATGGGAGGGGAGAGGGTCATCGTCATGTATGTTTGGTTCCGGAGTCTGCACATGGTACGAATCCGGCATCGGTAGTTCTTGTGGGTTGGAAGGTTGTGGGGGTGAAGCATGACGAGGATGGGAGTATATCTTTGTCGGATCTTGAGGAGAAGTTACTGGAGTATGGTGATGACTTGGCAGCGATGATGATCACCTATCCTTCGACGTATGGGGTCTTTGATGAGAATGTGAGGGTGGTGTGTGAGAGGGTTCATGATCATGGGGGTCAGGTCTACATAGATGGAGCAAACATGAATGCGATGGTGGGAGTGTGTCGTGTGGGAAAGTTTGGAGGAGATGTATCGCATTTGAATTTGCACAAGACTTTTTGCATTCCTCATGGAGGCGGGGGTCCGGGAGTTGGGGCGATAGGAGTGAAGGAGCATTTGCGTGCGTACATGCCGGGGCATTTTTGGGGGGAGCGTAATGGATTTATGAAGAGAGAGGGAGCATTGACGAGTGCGCCTTACGGGAGTGCGGGGGTGATGCCGATAAGCTGGATGTATATGGTGATGATGGGTTCGCGGGGTTTGCGTTTGGCGACGGAGCGCGCGTTATTGGCGGCGAATTACATAGCGAAGAGGTTGCAGCCGCATTACAAGTTATTGTTTAGCAATGTTGATGGTTATGTGGCTCATGAGTGTGTGATTGATCTGCGAGAATTTAAGGGCACGGCGGGCTGTGATGTGGATGACGTGGCGAAGAGGTTGATGGACTATGGATTTCATGCACCGACGGTGTCATTTCCGGTGGTGGGAACGATGATGATAGAGCCTACGGAGAGTGAGCCCTTGGAGGAGTTGGATAGGTTTATCGATGCGATGTTGTCGATAAGGGAGGAGATAGGGAAGGTGGAGAGGGGGGAGTGGTCACGAGAAGACAATCCGTTGAAGAATGCGCCTCATTCTGCGAGGAGTGTGGCAAAAGATGAGTGGACACATCCTTATTCTCGAGAGGAGGCGGCATGGCCGACGGGAGAGGTTAAGGGTTACTGGCCGCCTGTGGGTCGGATTGACAATTTGTATGGAGATCGTCATGTCGTGGCGACGATTCCGCGCGACGAGGATTAATATTTATGGGGTGGATTCTTTACGGCTGATGGGGTGAGGTCGGATTGAGAGTTTGTGCGGTGAGTGTCATGTTGTGGCGACGATTCTGTGTGACGAGGATTAATATTTATGGGGGGATTCTTTATGGCTGATGGGAGAGGTTGGGTTGTTGGCTGCTTGCGGGTGGGATTGAGAGTTTGTGCAGTGAGCGTCGTGTTGTGGCGAGGATAATATTTTACGGGGGATTGTTTATGACTGATGGTGAGGTTGGGTTATTGGCTGCTTGTGGGTCGGGTTGACGGTTTGTGTGGTGATCGTCATGTTGTGGCGATGATTCTGTGTGGCAAGGATTAATATTTATGGTGAGGTTGAGTTACTGGCCGCCTGTGGGTCGGATTGACAATTTGTATGGAGATCGTCATGTTGTGGCGACGATTCCGCGCGACGAGGATTAATATTTATGGGGTGGATTCTTTACGGCTGATGGGGTGAGGTCGGATTGAGAGTTTGTGCGGTGAGTGTCATGTTGTGGCGACGATTCTGTGTGACGAGGATTAATATTTATGGGGGGATTCTTTATGGCTGATGGGAGAGGTTGGGTTGTTGGCTGCTTGCGGGTGGGATTGAGAGTTTGTGCAGTGAGCGTCGTGTTGTGGCGAGGATAATATTTTACGGGGGATTGTTTATGACTGATGGTGAGGTTGGGTTATTGGCTGCTTGTGGGTCGGGTTGACGGTTTGTGTGGTGATCGTCATGTTGTGGCGATGATTCTGTGTGGCAAGGATTAATATTTATGGTGAGGTTGAGTTACTGGCCGCCTGTGGGTCGGATTGACAATTTGTATGGAGATCGTCATGTTGTGGCGACGATTCCGCGCGACGAGGATTAATATTTATGGGGTGGATTGTTTATGACTGATGGGGGAGGTCGGGTTGCTGGCTGCCTGTGGGTGGGATTGAGAGTTTGTGCGGTGATCGTTGTTTTGTGGCGATGATTCTGTGTGGCAAGGATTAATATTTATGGGGGGTTCTTTATGACTGATGGTGAGGTTGGGTCGCTGGCCGCTTGTGGGTCGGATTGACTGTTTGTGTGGCGATTGTCATGTTGTGGCGATGATTCTGTGTGGCAAGGATTAATATTTACGGGGATTTCTTTGTGGCTGATGGTGAGGTTGGGTTAGTGGTTGCTTGTGGGTGGGATTGAGAGTCTGTGCGGTGAGCGTCATGCTGTGGCGATGATTCCCCGCGACGAGGATTAATATTTATGGGGAGGTTGGGTTATTGGCTGCCTGTGGGTCGGATTGAGAGTTTGTGCGGTGAGCGTCATGTTGTGGCGATGATTCCGTGCGACGAGTATTAATATTTTATGGGGGGATTCTTTATGGCTGATGGTGAGGTTGGGTTGCCGGCTGCCCGTGGGTGGGATTGAGAGTTTGTGCGGTGATCATCATGTTGTGGCGATGATTCTGTGTGGCAAGGATTAATATTTGTGGGGTGGATTCTTTATGGCTGATGGGGAGGTTGGGTTAGTGGTTGCTTGTGGGTCGGATTGATAATTTGTGCGGTGATCATCATGTTGTGGCGACGATTCCACGCGACGAGGATTAATATTTTTCATAGGTACGAAGAGCCGTTGCTCTTTTGAGTCTTTGTTTTCTCGGAAGGATTTTCAAGGGTGCGGAGAGCTGATGCTCTTTTGAGTTGCTGCCCTCGATGAAGAGTTTTTACAGGCACGGAGAGTAGTCTTTCCCTTTTTGGAACGATTTTCCCCAGAGGCATCATTGAGTTGTTGCCTTCTCGGAAAGATTTTCACGGCTGCGGAGAGCTGATGCTCTTTTGAGTTGTTGCCCTCGATGAAGAGTTTTCACGGATACGGGAGCCGAGGCTCTTCACGGGTGCGGAGAGCCGAGGTCCTTTTGAGTTGTTGCCCCTTTTTTATCAGGCGACTTTATCACGAAGACGCGTTCTGTAGGTGTTGATGAAGTCATCAAACCGCTCAGAGTCTGCGAGTTTATTCACGAGTTCTCGGATACTGGTGCTGTCTTTTTCTCCTGTATTGATGATGAAGGAAAAGACGGAAGCGTATTCACTTTCAAGCATGGCTTCTTGGAAGTTGTCGAGAAGCCCTTCGAGGTCGATGGTATTTTCGTCTAGGATGAGAGCGACAGCCCAGTAAAGGATGACACGAGCTCGTGTGTTATTAAGTTTTTCTCCGTCTTGAGGAGGAGGTCCGGCAAGGCGTTGCATGACTTTTGCGACTTCGAGCCAGTTGGCTTGCTCCCAGTAGATATCTTGTCGGATGAGATCGGCATCAAGGCTGAGGTCTCCGGCGATGAGAAGGGTGGCTTCTTGAATATTATTGAGTTCATAATGAGCTTTTGCGCGTACCCGTCGTCTGTCGTCTTGGAGGGTTTGGGGGAGTTGGGGATATGCGGTGCTGTCGAGGACGTCGATGGCAAGGGAGGGGTGGTTATCGATGAGGTAGATGATGGCGAGTTTGAGTCCGACGCGGGCGCGTTCGATTCCGTCGAGTCGGAAGTCTATTTGATAGGCGAGGAGATTTGCGGCTTCATTGAGGAGGTCTACGCCGATGAGTCTATCGACGAGGTTTTCGATCATGAGGTTGCCGTTTCTGTTGGGCGGCGTGAGTTCACGAAATTCGTCGAAGAGGGAAAGGGCTTTGAGAGGAGGCATTTTGTCAGCGAGGTTATCGCGGAAGAGGGAAGAAAAGATGGCTTCCATGCGTTGGGTAAGTTTTGCGGAGAGGGGGTCTGAGCTAAAGAAGGAGACGGCCTGTCGTAGGACTCTTAGGCCTTCGCGGTAGTCGCCACTGGCGAGTTCGATTTCTGCGATTTGGTTGAGGACGTTGAGTTCGAAGCGATCGCCCCGCCACCGGTAGCGAAGTCGGTCGAGTTGTCGGCTGAGTTGGTTGGGTTGTACTTTTTTCTCGCGGTAATAGAGGCTAAGGAGGGCGTATTCTGCCCGTGCTCCATTGAAGTCGTCTTCATATTGGTTGGCGACTTCTGACCATAATTGCTCTGCGGTGCTGATGTCGCCATCGCCCATAGAGATTCGGCCTTGTTGGTATTTGAGGGCGTTGACTTGATTGGCAGATAGGGGTGCTGAGTTGTTATCGATGATGGGGAATAGTGTTTTTGCGAAATCGATATCGCGTAGGGCGAGGGAGGTGTCGAGTCTTGGAAGTCCGACGAATCCTAGGATGGGAGCGGGGTAGAGTCTGTAGATATTTTCTGCGAGTCGGAAGCTTGCTTCTGCTTTTCCCCATTGAGCATTTTTGGCGTACCAGACGCCACGCCATACGTAGATTTCTTGGATGTCGTCGAGTCTGGAATCGAAGAGGTCTTCAGCTGCGGCGTCTGTTCTATGAGCCATGAGGTTTGCGATTCCGCGAACGGCGATGAAGTCTTGGGTGTTGGTGGAGGTGGGGTTTTCCTCTGCGGTGATGTTAAGGAGTCCGAGGGTGTCGTGAGCATTACCATGAGCGATGAGGAATCGGGCAAGATCAACACGGAGTCCGACGCGATCTTTTATGTCACGAGCACTGATCTGGAAGAGGTAGTCTGTATATTTTTCGTAGTATGTTTTTTTTGGGTCGCCCTGCCACTCGATGAATCGGAAGACTTTGGAAGTGGAGAATTGTTTGCTGGCATCGCTGGAAGATTTTGCGGCGATTTTGGGAATGAACTGTTCTGAAGTGAGAGCGGAGAGGTGGAGTCCTGTGCGATCGCTTACGACGAAGGAGTCGAGGCTTGTGGAGACGGCGGTCGTATCTTTGAAGAATTCGAGGGCAACACCTTGGGCGGTTTTGAGGATATTGAGTTCGGGAAGCCTTCGTGTCCATGGGACGCCTGCCCCTGGTTCGAGGTAAGTGAGCACGCGAATATTGTCGCCCATATCAGGGTCTTCGATGAAGACGAGTCTCCCGATATTGAGAGCGGGAAAGATGATTTGGGGTCCGAGTACGATATTTCCGAGGTCGAATCCGACCTCGACGGCGTTCAAAGGTCCGAGTTCGCGTTCGTAGAAGTCGACAATCCATCCGGTTCCATTGGGCCCTCGTCGTAAGACGGGATTGAGTCCGGGTTTTGTGGTGGTTCTCAAGACGGTAGCGTCTGCGATGGGCAGTTGTTCGACAGAGGACAAAGCGTTGCGGCTTCTGGAGATGAATTCGAGAGGCGGGACTTCGATATAGTTATCGAAGATGAACCAAAGGTATCGCCCTCGTCTAAAGACGGCGGCCCCGGTTGTGGTTGTGAAGGGGAGGTAGTAGCTTCCCAAGACAGGGGGGAGGTCGGTGATATTGAGGGGTTTGAAGACGAGGTTTTGTCGTATTTCTTTGACTATTTCTTCTTCTGGGTCTTTTCGTGCGGGTATGCGGGTTGTTTCTGGCTGGAAGTCTTCAGGGTTTATGCCTTTAGAGAAGATAATGTCGGGATCATCGATGGTGACTTCTGTGATGGCGACATTTTCTGTGATTTCTCCTTTTTGTTCGAGCCAATCGCTGACATTGAGTTGACCTGCGATTTGTCGTTGAGGTTGTTGTCCATCTTTGAGAGGGATGAAGTCGATGACGAGGGTATTATTCGTGGTGAAGCTATTGATGGAGAAGGGTGAGTCTGCGAAGAGGATGATGCTTGTTTTTTCGGGAGATATACGCATATCCGAGATATAACTTTTGAGGCTACCGCTTGCACCGCTCAAGGAAGCACGGAAGGCACGAGAGAAGATGATATTGACTTTTGTGCCGTCATAATCGATGCCGTAATCGAAGGGAGCACCCCAATCGAAAACGATTCGTCCGAAATCGGGATAGGACCATCCTCTGACATTGATTTGTTCTTGAGCTTGGGCGGAAGCGAGGAAGGAGGCCGCAAGGAATATGAGGGTTGCGGAGAAGATTTTGAGTATTTTACGCAAGGAGCGAGGCGTTAAGTTTGAGGAGGGGAGGAGAGGAGTCATGGTCTGTATTGAGTATGGGTTATTGGGAGGGTGTGGGTTGTCTGGAGATTTGAGGTGATTGGGAAGTTTTGGGTCATTAAGTAGGGTGTGAGTTATTGGGAAGGTTGGGGTTATCTGGAGATTTGGGGTGATTGGGTTTGGGCTTTATTGACCGCTTGCGGACGATCGTATGATGATGTCGACACGTTTTCCGAGGGTTTGTTTTTGGGCGAGAGAAAGGGAGGGGTCGAGGTCGTTGAAGAAGCCATCTGCATTCCCTAGGATGGAAAGTTTTTTGTTGTAGCCCCCGTTTGTGAGAGCACGCGAGACGGTGAGAGCCCGCAGGAGAGAGACATCCCAAACGGTACGATTTTCGGCTTGGTCGTCAGGTTTTGGGGAGACGTGTCCGATGACATCGATTTGGTTACCGAAGGAGTTGAGAATGGGAACGAGTCCGAAAATGAGTTGTTGAGCATTTCTGGAGAGGTTGAAACTTCCTGATTCGAAGAGAGTTTTGTCGCTAAGGGTGAGTACGATGACGTGTTCTTTTTTTTCGATGAAGGCGACGTCATTATATTTTGCGGTTTTAATTTTTGATGAGAGGAGTTGGTAGACGTAGTCGATGGGCAGAGCTTGTATTTCTTTTTTTTGGTCGATGGCTCTGTCGCTTGTGGGGAGGGGATTGATATTTGAGGAGGGGTTATTGGTGACGCTGAGAGAGGAGGTGACGGCGATGAATTCGTTGATTTTGAAGGTGGACATGGAAAAGAGCAGGACGAAGAAGGTGAGGGTGAGAGCGGTGACGTCGGCGAAACTGACCATCCAAATGGGAGGTTTTTCTTTTTCGTCAGGTTTGATATTTTCGAGTTCGTCCATGATTGATTATTGACCGAATAGGGATGTTTGGAGAGGTTTTGCGTCGAGGGAGTATCGAGGGGAGACGTAGAATCTTATTTTGATGAGGGTGGGGTCATCTTTTCTGAATCCGACACTGATTCGTTTTTTATTGACTCCTTGTTCTTCGAAGTAGGCCCCGACGGTGACGGCACGTGCGAAGCTAAGATTTTTTCCTTCGAGGAGGGAAGAGATGAGGTCTTCTTGTCGTGCGGGAATGATATCGGCGAAAGTGTTGGGGTCGTAGATATCGACGGGTTGTTCTTTTGCGAGTTGGGTTCTGACTTCTTTGAGAGTTTCTCTGTCTGGAGCTTCGACTTGTTGTGTTTCGATGGCGTTGAAGTCGTCGACTCCGAGTAGGAACTGCATGGAGACGTCGAGTGTTGGGTATGATTTGGAAAGGGCGAGGGCGAGATTTTGCAGGAAGATTTCTCTATCGGTTCTTAATTTTGTGCTTCCTGCGACGAAGAGTTCAGTGGCTTTGACGTTGATGGAGAGGAGGTCCCCGTTTGATGGTTTTTTGATTTGAGCGACGGGAGCGGCTGTGATCCATAGGGTTTCGAGTTCTTCGATGATTTCGCTGGGTTCTGGGGTTTCGCCGAAAGTGGAGACGAGGAGGGTGAGGTCGACGGTTTCGAGAATATTTCTTTGGAAGGTTGCAGAGACGGATCGCATGATGCGTTCACTTTTTTCTTCTTGTATAGCAGAGATGGAATTGAGGAGGATGAAGAAGGCGAGCAGGAGGAGGAACAGGCTTAGGGTGAGGAGCGTTCCTGTATCTTTATCGGGAGATCGTGATTTTTTTTGCGTGAGGTCGGGTACGAATGACAAGGTGGTATTCTTTTGGGTTTCTGTTGGGGGTTCTATTGGTGGCGTCCTGTTGATTTTATCAAAATTTTGCGGAGAAAGGAACAAGATATTGTGGTTTATATGGTTTTTTTCCGCTATTTCTGTGTTGAATTGCGGGGAGATGAGATAGGTTTTTGCGTATTTTGAGCGTGTGGGGTAAGATAAGTTTTGGAGTGGGGAGAGAAAGGAAGAAGGATGGGCAGAGCATCGGACATGGTTGAGCGTTACCATGAGTGTTTTTTGAAGGCGGGTTTACGATTGACGCGTCAAAGACGTTTGATAGTGGAAGTTTTGTCGCATATGGACGGACATCCGACGGTTTCGGAGGTATACGAGCGTGTGCGAAGGGAGGATTCGCGGATTAGTCTTGGAACGTTGTACCGCACGATAAGTTTGTTGGAGCGTTATGATTTGATAGAGCGTTATGATTTTGGGATTTTGGGACGAGGGGGTCGGGAGGGAGCACGTTTTGAGAGTGCGGGAGGGAAGAAGCACCATGATCATTTGATAGATGTGGATACGGGAGAGGTTTTGGAGTTTCGGGAGGAGCGTATAGAGGAATTGCAAAGGGAGGTAGCGGAGAGGATGGGTTATGAGCTTCAAGGTCACCGTTTGGAGCTTTATGCGGTGAAGAGGAAGGAGTGAGGGAGGAAGGTTGTTGTGTGGGATATGAAGGAGGTTTATGGATTGTGGGAGAGAGGATTAGAGTCTTTATCGGGTAAGGGTTGGACGTTTCGTTATAGTCGAGCGGAAGGAGACAGGACTCGTTGTATGGACTTGCGTACGCGTGTATTTTCCGGTTCGTGTGTGGAGGACTGGGATTTGGAGTATGATGAATGGTGTGATCATGTGATGGTGACAAGGGCGGAGGATGATAAGTTGGTGGGTTGTTATCGCTTATTCCGAGGAGATTTGTTGGGAGAGGGTGGGAGTTATTACAGTTCGCGAGAGTTTTGTTTGGATGGTTTGCGTGGTAATGGTCTGAGGCAGGTAGAGTTGGGAAGGTTTTGTGTGGAAAGAGGTTTTCAGAATGGTTATGTGATGGGGAAGTTGTGGCAATCTTTGGGATTGTATTTGCGTTGTTTTCGCATGGATATGATTTTTGGCTGTATATCGTTTGAGGGTAAGGCGTCGGATCATGAAGAGGAGATGAGATGGTTGGCGAAGCACTACGGTTATTCTGGAGAGGGAGGTCCTTTTGGAGGTTCTTGGTTTTCTGGAGAGTTTTTTGAAGGAGGCGAGGATGTGAGGTCGAGGTTATGGCGAAAGTTGCCTGTGTTGGTGCGGGGTTATTTACAGATGGGAGGTCGTGTGGGTTTGGGTTATTATGAGGATGATATGTTTGGCTGTACGGATATGTTTGTTATTTTGGAAGTGAAGAACATACCGGATAGGTATTGGGTTCGTCTTGATGGCGAGCTTATGTCTTGAGGAGAGAAGAGGAGGAATAAGTATGAAGTTTTTGGAGAGGAGTGAGCGGATTCGCCGTTACTATAGTGAGTCGACGGGTGCGCGTGACAGTGCGGAGAGCGTGTTATTTTCGAGATTTTTGGCGTGGGGGAGGATGTTGTCGTTAATAATTTTGGGACTGATTTTTGTATTTCCGATTGTGGTGCCTGAGTTGTTGATGGGTCGTTCTTCGAGATGGATGGTGGGTAAGTTTGCGAATTGTGTTTGTTGGTTATTGGGAGTGAAGGTTGATGTCTGTGGCAAGGACGCAGGAGCGGATGGTCGTCGGGTTTTGTATGTATCGAATCATGTGTCGTATCTTGATATATGTGTTTTGAGGTCATGCAGTGATGTGCGTTTTGTGGCGCGAGGAGATATGAAGAGTTGGCCCTTTTTTGGTTTGTTGTCGCGGTTTAACGAAACTTTGTTTTTTGCCCGTAATGGAACGGAAGCAAAGCGTCAGGTGGAGGTGCTGTCAGAGGCGATTGGGAGTGGAGGTAAGGGGATGAATGTGCTGGTATTTCCCGAGGGTACGACGGGAGGAGGAAGGTGTCCTTTGGCGTTTAAGACTTCTTTGTTTCAGGGCGTTGTGGAGAGTGCGGAAGAGGGTAGAGATGTGTATCTTCAGCCGATAAGCTTGCATTACCGGGCTTTGAATAATATGAGTTTGACACAGTTTGAGAGGGATTTTGTGGCCTGGGTTGGGGATGAAGGTTTTTATCCTCATGTAGAGAGGTGTTTAGGGCTTGGTTGTATCACGGTGGAGGTTGTGTTTCATGATGCACGCAAGGTTGAGAAGGGTGATGATAGGAAGTTTCTGGCGTCTTGGAGTGAGGAAAGGGTGGGAAGTGTTTGGGGAGAGACTAAGGAGAAATTGGAGGTATGCAAGGATGAGGAATCATGAGACTATGATGTGAAGTGAGGTGGGAGTATATTGTTGTGTGGGAAGGTATTTTGGGGTAGAGTTGTGTGTGGAGATTTCCATTGAGGAGTATAGATGATGGCGGATGAAGATGATGATTGGGACGACGACGATGAAGACGACGATTGGGATGATGACGATGAGGATCTTGAGTCTCGACGTGCAGCGGATTTGATTCGCGAGGAAGAGATGCGAGCGGCGGAGCGTCGTCAAGAGGACGCACGTTTGGATGCTGTGGCGTTGGCGAGTCGTAGGGCGAGGGAGGACGTGGAGGTGGAGTTGACGGCTGTTTTGGGTACGGCGGATGTGGTGGTGAATAATCTTTTGAAGGTGGGTCGTGGTGCTGTGATTGAGTTGAACAAGACGGTTGATGATTTGATAGAGCTTCAGGCGAATGGCAAGCCGATAGGGGATGCGGAGGTTGTGGTTTCGCATGACAAGCTTGCGGTGAGTCTCGTGAAACTTTACAAGAAGTGATG
>CAKMZR010000007.1:0-6965 GCA_929200455.1 uncultured Alphaproteobacteria bacterium
CCTCATGACCCAAGCCCTCCTTGAACTCAACCCCCTTGTCACCCTTGTCGCGGAAATCGGCGTCAACCATGAAGGCTCTCTCGAAAAAGCCCTCCACATCATGACAAATGCCGCCAAAGCAGGCGTACATGCCGTCAAATTCCAAACCTATAATCCCCACACCTACATCTCCAGCGACGACAAAGAACGATTCGCCCGCGTTTCCCGATTCGCTCTTTCCGACCAAGATTTCATCTCCCTCAAAAAAGAAGCCCAAAAACTCGGCGTCCTCTTCTTTTCTACTGCCGTCACGGACGACAAAATACCCTTCCTCGCCTCCCTCTCTCCCCTCATCAAAATCGCAAGCGGCGACATCACTTCTCATCAACTCCTCATCCATGCCGCAAAATCAGGGGCCGATATTGTCCTTTCCACAGGGGCCGCTTCCCTCGCAGAAATCGAGCAGGCCGTCTCCCTCCTCTCCCAACATATACCCCACAAAAAACCCTCAGAAAAAATCGCACTCCTCCACTGCGTCTCTGCATACCCCGTACCAGAAAACGAAGCCCAACTCCAAGCCATTCCCGCCATGGCTCAACATTTCCAACCCATAACCGTCGGCTATTCTAACCATGTCCCCTCTCTTGATGCCGTATGTGCTGCTGTCGCCCTCGGGGCCCGAATCGTCGAAGTCCACGTCACAGACCAAAAACACAACCGCGACTTTCGTGACCATGCCCTCTCCATGGACCCTCAGGACCTCCAAAAACTCTCCGCACAACTCCCGCGAATCGCCCTCATGCGGGGTGACTTCCCCTTCTCCCCGTCCGTCAAACAGATCATGCCTTCCGAAAAACAAAATATCAACGCACTCCGTAAGGGAATTGTCGCCGCTTGTGACCTCCCTCCCAATACCGTCATCCGTGAAGAACATCTCGCGTGTGCCCGTCCTCTCGGACCTTTCCTCCCTTCAGAGGCGTCTTCTCTTTATGGAAAAACCCTCCAGACGCAACTCAAACGTGGACAAACACTCCTCCCTTCCCACTTTTTCCCTCCTATCCCCACCCAATCATAACTTCATAGTTTGCATACCCAAAAGACTTATGCTAATTAATACTGTCCTTTGCCTTTTTCTATCGGTGTTGGTCAGGGTGGCGGGCGTGGCGAAATTGGTAGACGCGCCGGATTTAGGTTCCGGTAAGGAGACTTGTGGGGGTTCAAATCCCTCCGCCCGCACCAAACTCAAAACCGCCAAAACTCAAAGCCTCCATTCCAACAAACCCTCAACGAAACTTTTCAGCAAGTCCACCAGTAAGCAACCTCAGCAACCCCAAACCCCAAGACCTATACAACCATGAATATCCAAGAACAAAAATCCCAAAACGACCCAAACTTCCGACTCTTCAACCTCACCATATCCGCGCAAACCATCCAAGAACAAATCGATAAACGTCTTGCAGAACTTGCTCCAAACGCCAAAATGCCAGGATTCAGGCCTGGGAAAATTCCTCTCGATATCCTCAGAAAAAATTATGAAGGCCAACTCACAGAAGAAGCCCTCCAAGAATCCGTCAACCTCGGACTCTCTTCCATCGTAAAAGAACACCAACTCGTCCCCGCCATGGACCCAGATGTCCACATCGACTCCTACAAACCAGGACAAGACCTCAAATGCTCCATCGGCATCGTTCCCCTTCCCTCACTCGAACTCCCAGATTTCTCAACCATCGCCCTCACCCGCGATAAACCCCTCATCGACGATTCCCATATCGACAAAACCCTACAAGACCTCCAAAAACAAAGAGCCACCTCAAAAATTATCGAACCAAGACCCTTCAAAGAAGGCGACGCCGTCATCATCGACTACGAAGGCTTGTTCCCAGACAAAAATCCCGTACCCGGCGCAAAAGGCGAAAATATACTCGTCGAAATCGGAACCAATAGCTTCTCTCCAGAACTCGAAAAAGAACTCCTCAAAGCCAAAGTCGGCGATACCGTCGTCACTTCCATATCCTACCCCAACGACCACCCACGACACGACCTCGCAGGCACTTCCGTCTCATACTCCATGAACGTAAAAGAATTACGCGAATTCATACTCCCACCCATCAATGAAGAATTCTGTAAATCACTCGGAATGCCTTCCGTCGACGACCTCAGAAATACCGTAAAACAATCCATTCTCCACGACTTCGAATGGGAAGCCCAAGAACTCCTCAAACGATCCCTACTCGACCAGCTCAATGTCTTCTTCAAAGAACAAGAACCTCCTCAAAAAATGATCGAAAGAGAATACACAGGTATCTGGCAGCAATACATCACTTCAAAACAAGAAAATACCCTCAGCAAAGAAGAAGCAGAACTTAGCGAAGAAAAAGCTCAAAGCGTCTTCTCATCTCTTGCAAAAAGACGCGTGCGACTAGCCCTCGTCCTCACCACCGTCTCTCGACTCCACGAAATCGCTATCAACGAACAAGAAATCGATGACGCCATCCAGCAAATCTCACAACAAAATCCTAACAACGCCAAAGACGTCAAAGAACACTACAAACAATTCTCCGCACGACAACAACTCCACGCAAACCTCATGGAACGAAAAATTATCAACTTCATTCTCAGCAAAGTGCAAATAAATGAACAGGAAATTCCTCTCGAAGACTTCCAGAAAAAAATACGTGACGCCGAATCATTCAATGCGGAAGAAGAAACTCCTCAGAAAAAAGAATCAAAACCATCCAAGGTAAAAAAAGAAACAACAAAATCTCCCGCTCCAAAAAAACCTTCTAAGAAAAAAGAAAGCTCCTAGAAAACCGACCTCCCTCTCCCTCCCAAAAACCCAACGAGTCCACACTTCACCCCTTCCAAGAAACCTTCAAACTCCAACACACCAAATAACATCCCCTCCCAAGAAACCTTGCAACCAAATAACATCCCCTTCCAAGAAACCTTCAAACTCCAACCCACCTCATAACCTCCCCTCCCAAGAAACCTTGCAACCAACGCCCACGAACCCTAAAAAACCCAACGAGTCCGCGAACTTCGCCCTCCCAAGAAAAAGCCTTACAGCAAACACACTCCTAAGGATCAGAAACTATGGATAACGAATACCCCACACACGCACAACTCGTTCCTATGGTCGTCGACCAAACCTCACGAGGCGAACGCGCCTACGATATCTATTCTCGCCTCCTCAAAGAACGCATCGTCTTCCTCACAGGAACCGTCACAGACGAAGTCGCTAGCCTCATCTGTGCCCAACTCCTCTTCCTCGAATCAGAAAATCCCGATAAAGATATCGCCTTCTACATCAACTCCCCAGGCGGAATCGTCACCGCAGGCATGTCCATCTACGACACCATGCAATACATCAAACCCGATATCTCCACCCTGTGCCTCGGACAAGCCGCAAGCATGGGTTCCCTACTCCTTTGCGCAGGAACAAAAGGAAAACGTATCGCCCTACCCAACAGCAGAATCATGCTCCACCAACCCTCAGGAGGCGCAAGAGGACAAGCCACAGACATCGAAATCCAAGCACAAGAAATCCTAAGAATGCGCAAAAATCTCAACGCCATCTACGTTCAACATACAGGCCAAAAAATTAAAACCATCGAAAATACACTCGAACGTGACCACTTCATGTCTCCAAAAGAAGCCCTCGCCTTCGGACTCATCGACAAAATCGTCGCAAATCGCGTGCCTCCCTCTCCCGCAAAAAATAAAAAATAAAAAAAAACCATACCCCCCTCCCCTCCATTCCCCTCCCCACCATTCCCGTAAACACCCAGACCCAATCCCAAAACCACCTCGCAAAACACCCCGACAACACACCCCGGCAACACCTCTCGACGACACACCCCCGACAACACCCCCGCTTACTCAGCCAAAAATTCTTCCCTCCAGAATCACTTCACACCCCAAAAAACCCTCCTCTTCTGCCCAAAAATCCTAAAAAATATAAAAACTCCGCCATCTGGCACCTTTGTTGCTTAACACAACAGTACGTTCAATATTTAGCGGAAATCCTTCCACCTATAGGACTTCCGCTTACAACCCTCTCAAAGTTAAAACATCATGGGCACAGAAGTTACAGAAGCAAAAAATACAGTTCAATCCCTGCAAAACCAACTCTCAGGAAAAGGCAGCTCCGCACGATACGCCGACAGCCTCTCCACCCAAAGCTTCGTCAGCATCTTCAATCAAGTGCAGATGAAACACCAAGCCCAGAAAAATCAAAACGATAACTTCGGAATCTACATCAACGACAAAAAACTCAACGTCGAAATCGCGAGAGAACTCGACAAAAAAAGTGAAAAAACTCAAGAACAGTTCCAAACCAGACTCGAACAACAAAAACAAAAACAAGAAGCCAACGCAAAAGACTACAAACCCGAACTCTTCAACGATACCTTCCTCGGGACCATGATCTCTCTCATGGAAGCCCTGCAAAATAGCCGCACAGAACCCCTATTCACCCAAAAAGACAATAGCGAAAACGCAGACAATCTGCCCCACCTCCGTGGAGTCGCAACCCTCAATACACCTCTAGCCGAAAATCAAGACGACAAAAAACCTCAAAACCCTTCCCTCAGACTCGTCATTGACGGCGTACCTACAGACCAAAACTCATCCCAAGAATCCAATCCTTTTGCAGACCTTAGCGACCAAGATATCGCTCTTTCATACATCTTCGGAAATAGACAACAAGAACACCAACAACTCCGAAAACTTTCTGAAGGCTCTCTAGACCAATTTGAAAACCAGCAGAATAATCCTCAAAATCATGAGACCGCCGCTTGAGGTGAGCCGTTAGGTTTTTCTTGGGTTCGCACGTCTTGGAAACCTTCGTGAGCAAGCGTGATAGGCGGTTCTTCGCCTCTGCAAAAAATCACAATATAATGCCTGTGTTTGCATGGACGTAAAGACTCCTCAGGGACACGATCCCACGACACGCCCAATATATAACCACGCACATACCAAGGACGACCACCAGAGTTAAAGCCCAATCATGAACCTAACAACGTGCCTCTTCCACAAGTCCTAACAACAAAGAACTCTCCACAATACGGTGCAAGGCCTCCTCTATGTGATGAACAGACAAAGACAGCATATAAGCAAATTTCAAAATAAGTTCACACAGCAACATCACGCAAATCAAACTTGCTTTTGGGTTGCCCCAAAAAAAGAAAGCATCTCCTCATCGCACGCCTAGCCCGGCGAAGAATCCATATCATCCTCCAACTCCCAAGAAGGCTCCTCAGGAACATCATCCCACGACACGCCCTCCAACAATGCATAACTACGCTCATACCAAGGACTATCACCATAGTTAAAACCCAACAACGACCCATAATAACGCGCCTCTTCCACAAGTCCTAACAACAAAGAACTCTCCACAAGACGGTGCAAAGCCTCCTCTATGTAAAGAGTCGCTCCATAATCCCTCACTATCCCCTGATAACGACGCATAGCCGCCGCAAACTCTCCTCGTCGCTGATAATAACGTCCTATACGCAATTCATGCCCAGCCAAACGACTCCTCACTATCTCCAACTTCTCTCGACCGTCTTGCGAATACACACTCTCAGGATATGCCGCTATCAAACGCTCAAACTGCTCTTGCGCCCTCTTTGTCCATCCCTGATCCCTTCCCGGCACCAACATGTCATCATAATAACAACGTCCCCTCAAATACTCCGCATACGGTTTTTCTCTATCTGCGGGATAAAGCTCCGTGTAGTACGTCACCAAAGACGATACCTGCGTACAGTCTCGCAAACGATAGTGTGCATACATCCTCAAAATAAGAGCACGCTTCGCCCACACCGTATAGGGATAGTGCTGATCCACCTCCTTGAAAATCTCTAGACTCCGACTAAAACGATCATTCAATAAAGAATCCAGTCCCTCATTGTACACCACATGCAAAGGGCGAACCGCCTTCGCGTACTCCGGAACCTCAGACGCACAACCCCCCAACCACAACACCACCACTCCCCATAACAAAAATTTCTCCCACACACCCTTCTCTTGCCTCATCATCCCTCTCCTCTACCCCCATCTTCTACCCCACCCCCGAAACGACACACCCAATCATACGCAAAATAACTCACAATCCCGCGCGCTCCCGCCCTCTTCAAACACAAAAAAGACTCCTCCACCAAACGCCACCTGCCCGCATCATCTCCACCCGCCTTCCAGATCATTTCATACTCACCAGAAACCTGATACGACAATACAGGAATATCAAAAGAACGAGACGCCAAAGACAAAACATCCATATACCACATCCCTGGCTTCACCATCAACATATCCGCTCCCTCAGATACATCCAGCGACAACTCCCTCATCGCCTCCCTCACATTCGCAGGATCCATCTGATAACTCTTCTTGTCTCCACGCAACAACCCGCCACTCGACAAAGCCTCCCGAAAAGGCCCGTACAGACATGACGCATACTTCGCACCATAACTCAGTATACGCGTCTTCTCAAATCCGGAACTGTCCAACGCAGCACGAATGGAACCCACACGACCGTCCATCATATCAGACGGAGCCACCGTGTCACAGCCAGAAGCCGCCAAGACACACGCCATCTTTTCCAAAACCTTCACCGTACCGTCATTGTCAATCTCTCCGTCACACAAAAGACCATCATGACCATGCGACGTATAAGGATCCAATGCCACATCACAAATAATCATCAAAAAAGGACAACAGTCACGAATCGCTTGCACACACCGACACGCCAAATTCTCTTCCTTCAACGCCTCCCCCCCGTCCTCGGTACGCAAAGAACGATCCACAACAGGAAATATCATCACACCACAAAGACCCTTTTCATACACCTCCACCACCCTCTTCAAGACCTCGTCTATGCTCATACGGTACACGCCCGGCATACCTTCTATCTCTTCTCGCTTCCCCGTACCCTCCAATACAAAAATCGGCCACAGCAAATCTTCCACACACACACGGCTTTCCGC
>CAKMZR010000007.1:6975-20835 GCA_929200455.1 uncultured Alphaproteobacteria bacterium
TTCCGCCACAAAACTCCGTACACGATCATGCTCGCGAAGACGCCTCATCCTTACAGAAGGATAACCCGATCCCCTCCATGCTCCGTCATTCTCCATAAAACTAACGATCCCCCCGCAAAACCTTCAAAAGAACCCCATGGGGAATCTCGACATTCCCCACCTGCTGCATCCGCTTCTTTCCCGCCTTCTGCTTTTCCAACAATTTCTTCTTTCGTGTCACATCCCCTCCGTAACACTTCGCCGTCACATCCTTACGCAGAGCAGATACCGTCTCCCTCGCTATCACCTTACCCCCTATCGCCGCCTGTATCGCCACCTTATACAACTGCCTCGGAATCAATTCCTTCAAACGGACACACACATCCCGACCCCGCGATTCCGCAAAATCTCGGTGCACCAACATCGACAAATTGTCTACAGATGAACCATTCACAAGAATCGCCACCTTCACCATCGCTCCCTCACGGTAACCCGCAACCGTATGCTCAAACGACGCATAACCGCGACTCACTGACTTCAAACGATCATAAAAATCAAAGACCACCTCGTTCAACGGCAAATAATACACCAACATCGCTCGCTCTCCCACATACTGCATGTCTATCTCCTCACCGCGACGCCCATTGCAAAGCTCCATAACAGGACCCACCCAGTCTGAAGGCGTGAAAATTGTCGCACGAATCCATGGCTCATGCACCTCCCTTATCGTCGTCACATCAGGAAAATCACTCGGATTGCGAAGCTCCCGCTCACGACCATCCTGGTGAATCACCCGGTACTTCACAGATGGGGCCGTCGTCACAAGTTCCAAACCATACTCCCTCCTCAGGCGTTCCTCCACTATCTCCAAATGCAACAAACCCAAAAATCCACAACGAAAACCTAAACCCAATGCCGTACTCTGCTCTTGCTCCACATGCAATCCCACATCATTCAACGACAGCTTCGATAACGCATCCCGTAACGCCTCAAACTCTCCCGCATCCGAGGGAAAAATTCCACAAAAGACCACCGGATTCTGCATCTCAAAGCCAGGCAATGCCTCAGGATACGGCTTCTTGTCCTCCACTATCGTATCCCCTATCCGGCTATCTGCCACACTCTTTATGCCCGCATTCATAAATCCTATGCTCCCCGCTCCCAAAAAATCAACCTCCTCCTTCTTCGGCGTAAATATTCCCACCTTCTCCACCGTATAAGTCCCTCCCGTCGACATCAGACGAATCTTCTGATTCTTCTTCAGAACTCCCTCCTTCACACGCACCAAAACCAAAACACCCAAATACGGATCATACCAACTGTCAATCACCAACGCCTTCAACACACCCTCCTCCTCAACCCTTGGCGGCGGCAAAACATCCACAATACTGTCCATCAAAACATCCACGCCCTGACCACTCTTCGCAGAGACCTCCAGAATCTCTTCTCGCGAAAGTCCTATCAAACGCTCTATCTCTTCCGAAACACGCTCCACATCCGCTGCTGGCAAGTCTACCTTGTTCAATACAGGCAAAATCGTAAGATCATGCTCCAACGCCAAATACACATTCGCCAGCGTTTGCGCCTCCACCCCTTGACTCGCATCCACCACCAAAACTACACCCTCACACGCCGCCAAAGAACGCGAAACCTCATAGGAAAAATCTACATGACCCGGCGTGTCCAACACATTCAACTCATACGACTCTCCGCTCACAGAATGACTGTAACGAAGCCTCACCGTCTGTGCCTTTATCGTAATCCCACGCTCCCTCTCTATGTCCATAGAGTCCAATACCTGCTTCTGCATCTCACGATCCGTCAACGCCCTCGTCATCTCTATCATCCGATCCGCAAGCGTCGACTTCCCATGATCCACATGAGCAATAATCGCAAAATTTCGTATGTGTGAATAATGTACCTTCATAAAACCCCTCTATCCTTGCTCCATGCCTTGCTCCATGACATCTTTCTCAAATCAACCCTAATCTACGCTCAAACCCTCAACATCCCCCCATCCCCCCATCCAATGTTGCAAAACGCAAAACCTTAAAAACCCACGCAGGCACCGTCTTCATACCCTCCTCGTGAATCCAATCACAAGAACCAACCTCTCCACATCCCAACCGATCAAAAAATTTCAACAGATCAGACCGACTCCCAACCCGCAATTTCATCACACAAATACGCATCTTTATATGGGTCAACCTATGCTCCACCTCCCCTTCCAACAGCCTCGATTCCAAACCCAAATCAGACAACAAAACAGAAGTCCTACCCCCCTTTTCATCACACATCTCTGCCTTCTGCAAGGGAAAAATCCATAGACCCCCAAACAATCCCCCTTCCACAGCCTTCTCCATCAAAAAATAACCAGAACCATCCTCTATCAACCACACCACATATCTCTCTTCCTTCACCTTCTTCTCCCCCTTCAATACCCGCAAAGGTGGAGACCTCTCTCGAGAACGACAACCCTCATACAAAGGACAAAAACCACACTCCGTACTCCGAGGGCGGCAGAGCTTCGAACCTATGTCCATCAAACCCTGATACCACTCCGAACCCCAACCACGCACATGATAAAAATTCAGAACACGATCCACTTCCCTACGCTGCTCCAAAACCGTCGCACCCTCACAGCCTCCAAAACGAACCATCACCCTTTCTATGTTCCCATCCTTCACCACCACCTCCTTGCGAAACGCAAAACTCAACAAGGCCGCTCCCGTATAAGCACCAATACCAGGAAAAGAACGGACCGTCTTTTCGTCTTCGGGAAAAACACCACCGTGATCTTCACAAATTCTGCGGGCCGTCTCGTGGAGATAGCGGGCCCGACGGTAGTACCCCAATCCAGACCACAAGGTGTATACTTCGTCCAAAGAAGAATCCGCCAAAGTCACAAGGCTAGGAAATCTCTCCATAAACAACGAAAAGCGTTGCAGTACCGTCGCTACCGTCGTTTGTTGAAGCATCAGTTCACTCACAAGAACCTTATAGGGATCTTGGCGTCCGTTAGACTCTGCTCTTGGCAGCCTCCACGGCAAATCACGACCCTTCTCTCTATACCAAGACAGAACCTCCTTTTGAATCCGCCGCTTTTTTGCGTGGTTATCTTTTTTCGTCTTTTGATCTTTTTTCCTCATCCTATTTGAATCCTCTCTCATCATTTTTTTCTTTGTCCTTCCCCCCTTTCAGGTTACTATAAGAAACTCTCGTTCTTCAGCGAATGTGCCCTCAAGCCCAAGCCCACACCCTTCAAGCTCCAACCCACGCCCTCAAGCCCATACGCTCCAAACTCAAACCCTCGCAAAACCTCATCGCACATCAATTCATGTCATACAAAACATCACATTCCAAACCCATGACCCTAGGCACACTCCTATCCCAAAAATGCCAACACCTCTACGAAAAAAGAGGATTCTCTCAGCCCTTACTCGCCCTCGAGTGGAACACCATCCTACCAGAAAATCTCTCACGCTTGTCCGTGCCTCTTCGGCTTTCCACAAAATACGACGGATCCACTGAACTCATCGTCGCCGTCGTACCCGCAAAAATTACAGAAATGTCTCACTTCGGAAACCTCATCAAAGACTATATCCATAAATACTTCTCCCTCTGCCTCGTCGACAAAGTCTCCTTCGTCGCAGATGACTCCCTCTCAACCCTCCTCAAACCTCCAAAACCCCAAACCCCACACAGCACAGGAATATCATGACTTCTCTCCTCCCTTCCCTCTCTCGACGCCACGCCCTCTTCCTCCTCACCTCCCTCGCCTCCCTCTCCTTCACTCCCTCTCAACTGCACGCAGAAAAAACGTCTCCAAAACCCCAAAGACTCTTCGGAAATCCAGAATCATCCGTCCTCGTAGAAGAATACTTTTCCGCCACATGCCCACACTGCCGAGCCTTCCACCTCGAAGACTTCCCCACCATCAAAAAAGAATATATCGATACAGGACGAATCGCTTGGCAGTACCGCGACTTCCCCCTCGACAAAGAAAGCCTCTTGGTCGCACAAATCGCACGCTACGCAAATGGAAGTGCTTATGAAAAAGTCATCAACTTCTTCCTCCGTCAACAAAAACTATGGGCAGGAAGAGGCAAAAATGCCATCACAAAAATCGCCGTGCAAGCCGGCTTCACAGAAGCACAAGTCAAAGAAGCTCTCGAAGACGAATCTTTGCAAAATGACGTCATCGCTGAACTTCTCAAAGGAAAAAATTCTTATGGCGTCCAAGGAACACCGAGCTTCGTCATCAATGGAGAATTGCAAAAAGGTGGCCACAGTGTCACAAACCTCAAACTCATCTTAGGACGCGCCCTCAAAGCCTAAAACCCTCCTCCCCGCTCTCCCCTGACGTCCCCGTCACCCTCTCTATCCTTGCACGACAACTCTTTTGCGGATGGGCTCTCGCACGCCCACCGCCCTCTAAAAAGAACCTTGCCCCGTCACAAGAAACCACAGACTCATCACCACAACCACAAACCAACACAAAGCCTGCCAACCCCACGTCGGCGATTCACGCCTCTTTGTCACCACAATCAAACGACGACCCCCCACACACAACAACACAAAAACAACAACAAAAACCCATCTTTCAGACACCATAAACTACATACCCTCCTCTTCTTGCTCACGTCCTTCTTGCACACCCGCCAGCACCTCCCCATCAAAAAATTCCAACCGCAAATCCCTTTCCCTCTTCGCACCCTCAGAATCCGTCACCACACCACCCTCAACACCACGCACAATCACAAAACCACGTCGCAAAACCGACCTTTCGTCCAAATTCTCCAAAATACGACTCCAAACCTTCAAAGACCTCTCCCCACCCTCCCACACACCCGTCACCCCCCTTTTCAAACCCTCAACCCCTGCCAAAAAACGACGCTCCTCCTTCCCGCCGTCCGGAAAAAAACGAGACAGTCTCCATACCCACTCCTCAAAAAGTTTCCTCTCCCCGTGGTGAGAACCCGTCAACTTCAAACGCCACAACTTCTCACGCAAATCTCCCTCCTTAACCCTCACATGATCTCGAGGCACCATCACCCGCAAAACCTCACAACGAACCCTCTTCCTCTCCCATAAACCCCTCACCTCCCTCATCATACGCTCCCCCTTCTCCTCCTCATCTCGCCTCAGACTCTCGTACTTCTCCCAAACACAACTCCTCAACCTTTCCCCATAAATACCCACACGCTCCTCCAAAACCTTCCGCAAAGGCACCACCAAAACCGCCGCAGCCGTCGGAGTCGCCGCACGCACATCCGCAACATCATCCAATAAACAATCATCACTCTCATGTCCTATCGCACTCACCACAGGAATCTCACTCGCAGCCACCGCACGCAGAATCGCCTCATCACTAAAAGGCAACAAATCCTCCAAACTCCCACCACCACGAGCCACGATAATCACATCAGGACGCGGAATAGCCCCTCCCTCCTCCAAACCATTAAAACCCTCCAAACCCGATACCACCTCCCCCACAGAACCCAATCCCTGCATAAGAGACGGCCACACCAAAATATGTATACCCATCCTCAAACCCACAGCCTTCACTATGTCATGCATCGCCGCACTGCCAAAAGACGTCACCAAACCCACAACCTCAGGACATAACGGCAAACTCCGCTTTCTTTCCGCCAAAAATAATCCCTCGCCCTCCAAACGTACACGACGCTCATGGAGCATCTTCAATATCGCTCCCTCACCCGCCAACTCCATATCCTCCACATCCAACTGATAACGAGAACGTCCCCCGTACACCGTCACGCGACCCGTCGCTATCACCTCCATTCCCTCCTCCGGAACCACCTTCAGACGCCCGCGACGGGAACGCCAACACACCACATCCAATACCGAGCTTCCCTCTCGCAAACTCCCGTACATATGCCCACTGCTCTCGTGCACCTTCAAACCCCTCAGCTCACCACGCACACGTACCCGCAAAAAACTCCTCTCCACCACCTTCTTCAAAGATGAAGTCAGATGCTCAACACCAAACACCTGAACATTATCACGCTCGTCCGTCATCTCACTCTCCTTCTTCTTATCCTCCCTCCCCTCACCCCCTCACCCTCTCCTTCACCCTCCCTCTCCCCTCTCACCTCTCACCCTCACCCTCACCCTCTCCCTCACCTCTCACCCTCACCCTAAACCCCGCCCACCGCCCGATTCACCGCACTCACCACCGCCCGCAATGACGCCTTCACACTGTTCCTGTCCTTACCCACACCAAAATAACTCTCACCCTCACCGTCCACAACCTCCACATACGCCGCCGCAAGCGTATCATCTCCCTCCCCTATCGCATGTTCCACATAATCCACAAGCTTCAAATCCTGATTCGTCCTCTCCAAAAGTCCCTGAAACAAAACACTTATCGGACCCGTACCCTCCCCAGAAAAGGTCTCGCTCTTCCCCATATGCAAAAACTTAACCTCCACCAAACGAAAACCCTCCTCCAATGACTTCGACTCATGATCCTCATAACAAAAAGGCTCTCGCCTATCCACATAGGTACGCTCAAACAAAACCTCCATCTCTCGCGATGTCATCTCTCGCTCCTCCCTGTCCACAACCTCCTGAACCACACGCGAAAAATCTATCTGCAACCCCCGAGGAAGCCTAAATCCATGATCCTTCTCCATCACAAACGCCACTCCTCCCTTACCAGACTGACTATTAATCCGAACCACCGCCTCGTAGTTCGCACCCACATCCTCAGGATCCAATAACAAATAAGGCACATCCCAACTTCCCCCACCCTCCCTCATCGCCTTCATGCCCTTGCCTATCGCATCTTGATGACTCCCAGAAAATGCCGTGTACACCAAATCTCCCACATAGGGATGCCGAACCGAAACACTCAAACGCGTACAATAACGACACACCTCCTCCTTCTCCGACAAATTGCCAAAATCTATACCCGAATCTATACCCTGTACCGTCAAATTCAAACCCAGCGTCACCAAATCTACATTGCCCGTACGCTCCCCATTCCCAAACAAAGTCCCCTCAACCCGCTCCGCTCCCGCCAACAAACCAAGCTCCGTCGCCGCCACACCACAACCCCTATCATTGTGCGTATGCAACGATATAATCATCGAATCCCGACACTCCACCTGACGGATAAAACTCTCTATCTGATCCGCATACACATTCGGTGTCGTCACCTCCACCGTCGCAGGAAGATTAATAATCATCTTACTTTCCGGCGTCGCCCCATACACCTCACGCACCCGAGAACAGATCTCAACCGAAAAATCCAACTCCGTTTGCGTAAAACTCTCAGGCGAATACTGGTGAATCACCTCCACCTCAGGACAACGACCTATCTCTTCACAAACCTTACGTGCTCCCAAAACCGCAACATCGATGACTCCCTTCCTGTCCAGTCCAAACACAACCTCCCTTTGACGCTTCGATGTCGAGTTGTAAAGATGGATAATCACACGCCTTGCTCCCCTTATCGAATCCACCGTCTTCTCTATCAAATGATCCCGCGCTTGCGTCAAAACCTGTATCGTCACATCCTCCGGTATCAAATCATTCTCGATCAAATGACGCAAAAAATCATAATCCGTCCGTGACGCACTCGGAAAACCAACCTCTATCTCCTTGTAACCCATACCCACCAACAAATCCCACATCCGCAACTTACGCTCCATACCCATCGGCTCCACAAGTGCCTGATTCCCATCGCGCAAGTCCACACTGCACCATATCGGTGCACGCTCCAATGTACGACCAGGCCATTCCCTATCCGACAAATCCAATACAGGATATGCCCTGTACTTCTTGTGTATTTCCGAAAATCCAACCCGAACCCCCTCCTCATAAACCCCATCCCCTCTTCTTCCTTTTGCCATCTCTCTTCTCTCGAAATCCATCTTGCCCCCATTTCCCCTCTTCCCCTTATACACACAAAACCTCTATAAATACACCCTAAAGACTGTCCCGAAGCAACGCAACCATGCCCACATTCGCCTCAGGCATAGGATAATTCTTCATGATCTCATAAGGCCTTACCCACCTCACCTCCTGACCCTCCCTGCCAAAAACCTCCCCAGAAAATACACGACACACATACGCCAACATCAAATCCCCTCTCCTCGTAAAACCAAACGTAAACGGAGAAAGACAACCCACCTCCGTCTCTATACCCAACTCTTCGCCCATCTCTCGTATCAACCCCTCCTCAGGACTCTCTCCCTCCTCCACCTTGCCCCCAGGAAACTCCCAAAGTCCACCCTCATCCACACCCTCTCCTCGACGCGACAACAACACACGACCCTCCACATCCAACATCATCACCACCACAATCACAATCTTAATCCTTGCCTCAATCCCTGCAATACCTACGGTGAAATATCACCTGCCAAAAAAACGTCAAACCATAAACACAAAGAAGCACAATGTACATACCCCGATACGCCCAACCCTCAGACATGTACACCTTCAAAACATCAACCCCGTAGCCATACACCACCTGTATCAAAAAAATCATCAAAAATAACAATCCGTTCCCAAGAGTCATCGCACGTCCCAGCAAGCGAGGCGAAAGAAAAGTTCCCAAATAAGCGTAATACTGCACAATGCCAGAATACAAAATCCCCATCAAAAACCATACACCAGGCCATAAAGACCACCCTCCCCACACCACACTCACCAACAACAACACGTGTATACACGAGGTCACATTCATAAAAGTCAAAAAATCAAAACCCATCTTCTTCACCCAAACCATCACCTTCCCACTCACCATGTTCCCCGCTATCATCCCAAAAATTGTCGCCGTAATCAGACCCAAACCCGTTCCCTCGTCAACACCATAACCTTCCTTCAACAAAGGACCAAACCATAAGGTCTGCATCGACAAAAAACCCGCCATCACCGTACAGGCATAAGGAGTCACCGCCAAAAATCGAGGGTGCGTCACTATCTCCTTGTAGTCCTTGCCTTGATCCGAAAAAGACAAGGTCGTCCGAGGCGGCTTCTTGCGAGGCGGAACCAACAACACCAACAGACATTGCACAAAAAATAATACCGCCAATCCTTTGTATACATCCTGCCACGTCCAACCCAAATCCTCCACCAAAAAAGCTACCGGATAAAAAGCCGCCATGTTCCCAAGGCCACCCGATGCCACCACAATACCATTGTAAAAAGCACGCTTTTCCAAAGACATCCATAAAGAAAAATAACGAAACGCCGTCATAAGACAACCCGCAACCCCCAAACCTATCAACGCACGACCCCAAGCAAGTCCCATAAGACTCGACGAATAAGCAAAAACCAAACTCCCCAAAAACGCAAACGGCAAAAGCATTCCGTTCACACGTGCAGAATCAAAACGATCCGAAACAATACCCAAAGGAATCTGTGCCAACGCAAAAGCCGCAAAATACATCCCACTCATCACACCTATGTCTCCCGCCGTTATCCCCAAATCCTCTTGCAGAAACGGCACCAACACCACATTCGCACTGCGCGAAAAAAAAGACAAAAAATATCCCGACGCAAACGGAAAGACCACCACACACAAAAGAGAAAACGTCAATACAGGAAACACATCACCCCCTCCCCTCTCAGCGTGAAGCTTGTCCTTCATCCCGAACCTCCCCTCCTCTTTCCACTTTCATCAGACTCAAAAAAGGAACCGCCAAACCCAAAGAAGAAAAAGTCCCCACAAGAACACCTCCTATCAATCCCCACGCAAACTCACGCACCACGCCGCTTCCCAATACCACTATCGCCACCAATGCCGCAAGCGTCGTCACACTCGTCATCAATGTCCGACCCAAAGTCTCGTTCAACGACATATCGTAAATCTTTATAAGAGGTGTCGTCTTAAAACGCCTCATGTTCTCGCGAATTTTGTCCAAAACCACCACCGTGTCATTAATAGAATAACCCGCAACCGTCAATACCACCGCAACTGTCGCCACATTCACCTCAAAACCCGTCACACCATAAAAACCTATAATCACCAACACATCATGCAACAACGCCAAGACCGCCACACACGCAAACCTCCACTGAAACCTCACCCAGATATACAGCAAAATTCCCACAAGTGCAGAAACCAATGCCCATAAAGCCTGCTCTTTCAATTCCGCAGAAATTGTCGGACCCACAAGCTCACTCCTCCGAACCTCCTTCACCACACTTTGCAATCGCTCTCGGAGAGCCTCCATCGAACCCGACCTATCCTCGTCATCTATCTCAGACTTCACCAAATAATAACGACCCGTCGCATCACCCCCCAACGGCTGAACAGAAAAATCTTGTCCCCCACGCTTCCCTTGCAAACGCAAATCTCCCACATCCTTACCCTCGGCAATCTCCACCTCCAGCAAAATTCCTCCCTCAAAATCTATCCCAAAATTTAATCCACGATACCCCATCACCAAAGACAACAAAACCAACAATAATGCAAAACCCAAACTCGCATACCTGTACCTCATAAACGGCACGCCATGCGAAGACAACCAACGCCTTACAGGAACCCATAATGTCACCACTTTCTTTCTCTCCTCATCTTACGCAATCCCTTCACACCTCCAAAACCCTACGCGGATCCCTCTTCAACCAAATCAACATCAATAACCTCGTCACCATCATGCTCGAAAACATCGACGTCAAAAGACCCACACAAAGAGTCACCGCAAAGCCCTTCACAGAACCTCCCGCAAACGCAAACAACATCATCCCCGCTATCAATGTCGTCACATTCGCATCCACTATCGTACCAAAAGCTCGCGAAAAACCCCACTCCATCGCTTGATACAAAGGCATCCCCTTCTTCACCTCCTCCACTATCCTTTCCATAATCAATACATTCGCATCCACCGCCATGCCCACCGTCAATATAATACCCACAACCCCCGGAAGCGTAAGCGTCGCCCCTATCACCGACAATAAAGACACCACCAAAAGCAAATTCACAACCAACGCAATCACCGCAAATACACCGTGAATTCCATAACTCAACACCATCAACACGCCCACCACCAAAAGACCCACCCCAGACGCCCAAGTCCCCAAACGCACAGAATCCGCTCCCAAACTCGGACCCACCGTTCGCTCTTCCACCACATCCAAGGGCGCAGGAAGCGCACCTGCTCGCAAAAGAAGTGCCAAATCAAACGCCTCCTGCGACGAAAACGTCCCGCTTATCACACCACGTCCCCCGGTAATCGGCTCACGAATCACAGGCGCACTTATCACCTCACCGTCAAGAACCACCGCCAAACGCCTCCCCACATTCTTCGACGTCGTGCGACCAAATGCACGACCCCCCACTCCGTCAAATACAAAACTCACCACAGGTCGCCCCTCTTCAAATACAGGCGACGCATCAGAAAGATGCTCGCCGCTCACCTCAATACGCCTCTCCACTCCATAAATCCCTCCCTCACGACCGGGAATCTGTCGTATACCCACCCCCGTACCCCCCTCAGCCACAAGATGAAATGTCAGTTTCGCCGTCTTGCCCAAAAGAACCTTCACGTACTCAGGATTGTCAACACCCGGCAGCTGAACCAATATCCTTCCCTCCCCTTGACGCTGAATAAGCGGCTCACGCGTACCCAAAGCATCAATCCTACGCCTCACAACCTCCATCGTTTGTGCCAAAGCTCGCTCCCGCATGTCTTTTAACACCTCCTCGCTCCAAAGCAAGCGAACCTCGTCCCCTTCCTCCTCCCACGTCAATCCCTCACGCAAAAGATCAGAAAGTGCCGCCCTCGCTCCCGCCTCATCCCTCTCTACCCACCGAAAACGTACCCCCCGACCCTCATAAACACCCAAATTACGATAACCCAAACGCGCCTTACGCAAAGCACTTCGCACATCCTCAACCCCATTCTCTATCCGACTTTTCACCACCTCCTCCGTCTTCACCTCCAGCACAAGATGCGCACCCCCGCGTAAGTCAAGACCCAGCTCTACCCTCTTGTGGGGCAAAAAACTCGGCATACCAGACCAAAAATCTTCCCACGACTCCCCCACCAAAAAATTCGGCAAAGAATACAAAACACCCCACACCACCACAAACATCACCAGACCTCTAAGCCAGCTCGGGATGTACATCATAATCTTATCTTTCCCTGCTGCTTTGTTTTAAGCGTCCTCAGATGAACCCTCATCCCCTTTTTCCACCGCCGCCTCGGGCTTTTCCTTCTTCTTAGAAACCCTCTTCGGCTTCTCCTCACCCTTTTCCTCACCCTTTTCCTCTGCCGAAACCTTGTCCCCCTTCTTCGCTCCCTTCTTCGGAGACGACGCCTTCATCTTCACAGGACTCTCGCCCTTTTCCAGCTTATCCATCACCGTAGAACGCAAAACCCTCACCTCCGTACCCTCACCAAGCCTCACCAGTAAGTCATCCCCGTCCGCTTTCAGCACCCGACCGTAAAATCCTCCCCCCGTCACCACATCATCTCCCTTTGCTATTGTCGACAACTTCTGTTGGTGGGCCTTCACCTTCTTCTGCTGAGGGCGGATCAACAAAAAATAAAAAACCACAAATACCAACACAAAGGGCAAAAGCATGCCCAATCCGTCAAAGGGCGACTCTCCCGCCGCCTGTGCCCAAGCTACCGATACCATTTCAAAACTCTTCCTCTCTTTTCATCTTTTCTTACAACTGTTACCCCCCCCTTCCTTTCCACCCCTTCCTTTCCACCTCCCTTCTTTTCCACCCCCTCCACCACCTCCCCTCTGCCATCCCCTTACTTGCCCCAGCCCTCCACGACACACTCTAGCCTTTCACTCATTGCGGTGCAAGTCACCTTTTGATCCTTATTCATCCTTTTCCCCTTTTCTCACCATCCTCATACCCCTTCATCACCAAATATCAAGGACAGAACAAGACCAAAATCAGATATGATTAATATTCATATCTGGTTTGCTTTTTTAAGCATTGCAAAAAGCAACCTCTTTATCTAGCCTGACAGCATAGCTATTCAGTTCAAAACCCATCTCAAAATAAAAAAAGGAGAACTCTTCTTATGGTTTCTTTGCGTACCCTCTTTCTTCCCCTTCTCGCCCTTCTCACCCTCTTCGTTGCTCATGCCGAAGAAGCTCATGCCGAAGAAGAAGGTGTCAATATCTACAGCTACAGAAAAGCCTACCTCCTCGAACCCGTCCTTGAAGCCTTCACCAAAGAAACCGGGATACCCACTTCCGTTGTCTATGCCAAAAGTGGCCTCATCTCACGACTCAAAAGTGAAGGCAAAAACTCTCCTGCTGACCTCATCGTCGCCCCGAGTTTTGACGTCCTCAAACAAGCCATCTCCCACAAAGTCACCCAAGAATTCCCCAAAAGCATCGTCCCGGAGAATCTACCCAAGTGGCTTTATGACGAAAAAAATCTTCAGTGGATCTCTCTTAGCATCCGATCGCGGGTGATCTTTGCCTCTCGCGACCGTGTCAAAGCGGGCTCCGTCTCCTCTTATGACGACCTCGCAGACCCCAAATTCAAAGGAAAAGTCTGCTTGAGAACCGGACTCCATCCCTACAACCTTAGCCTCTTTTCCGAATACTACGCCCTCAACGGATACGAAGCCACCCGCGACTTCCTCTCCAAACTCAAAAACAATCTCGCCAGAAGACCCCAAGGCAATGACCGCGACCAACTTCGTGCCATCAGCAACGGCACTTGCGACCTCGCCCTTGTCAATAGCTACTACTACCTCATCATGAACGATGGCAGCGACGAACAACGGGCCGTCGTCGAAAAAATCTATCCCATCACACCCAAAGCCCTACCCCTAGAAACCCACGTCAATATCTCCGGTGCCGTTCTCGCCAAATGGGCTCCTCACAAAGAAAATGCCCTGAAACTCATCGCCTTCATGCTGAGACCCA
>CAKMZR010000008.1 GCA_929200455.1 uncultured Alphaproteobacteria bacterium
TTCTCAAGAATCTCAAACATACGCGTCACCGTCGTAATCACACGAGCCGTCGCCGCATAAGAATTCTGTAACACCACAACCTTCGACATCTCCGCATCCAAATTCACCCCCACAGAATTGCGATAGTTGATCACCAAGGTATCCTTAATATTACCCGTTCTCTCTTTCATCTTATCGCTCTCCCCCGCACGCCTTGCCGTGTCAATCCCAAAAGAACGCGTCATACCCGCATAATCCCTGTCATTCACCACAAGACCCGCAACCTTCACATCCCGCGTGTTCGCTATCAATGACCTCACTATCTTGCCTATCTTGTCCGAATCAAAACGCATCTTCTCCAACACATCCGGCAAATTAGGATTAACCTCAAGATTAAAACGATCCACATCCTCCAAATCTTGATCACCCCTCCTCGGGGGAACAAAAAGCTTATCAGACCAATAATGCTCAAGACTTCCCGTCGCCGAACCGCTCGGAGGCAGAACATCCGAGTCAACCTCTTTGAGCTTGTCAGAAATCACTTGCAGCTGATTCATATTAAGACCAAGATGAGCTTCTGTCGTCGTCACGCCCGCTTGAGCCAAAGCCGGATTAATTTCATTCACATACATCCTGAAAAGATGCTGCATCGCCGGATCCCATCCCGCATAAGAACCCGCCGCACCTCCAACCGTACCCAAGGGATTGGCCGTCGGATCACTAATAAAATTATCTACACTCTCTCGCATCCGCCGTACCTGATCAAGTGTCAAATGATTCTGGTTTGCATACGGAGCCGCTCCAGGCGTCGAGGCGGGAGGATTCACCGTCGTTCCATCTTGCAACACAAAACTCTTCAAATTCGCTACATGTATAATGTCCGCCGGAATCGCTTCTCCCTCCAATAAATCCTTAAATCGACTCACCGCCGCCCTCACATCCGCCGCTTCCACCCAAACTTCCCCTCCAGGAGTAGGAGGTGCCGGAACAACCGCATCCAAAGAAATATCAAAAACGCGCGTAGCCGTAGCCGGAGTCGCCGTACCCGCAACACTACGGAAAAATTGCCTCTGCTCCGTCGTCAAACTCTGTACATCCAAATTCGCCGCACCCGTATTCCCATCCGCCACTATCTTCGTCAAACTGTCATACAACTTCGACAAATCAGACCTGTCCACAAAAAAGGCTCCGTTCGCACGCGCAAAACCCGCTCCTTCCCGAACATAAATCTGACGTGGGTATACAATGTTCCCGAAATTTTCACTCAACGTATCCAAAGCACTCTGAGGTATGCCGTCCGCAAAAACTCGAGGCGGACCAGCATCTATCAAAAGACCATTGTCATGACCCTGCTTCGTCGTCGAAGAATCTCCCACAAGCAGACTCGCAAGCTTGTCCAGTTGAGTCTCAAATTTCGACAAAACCCCAAGACGCAAATCATCGTTCTCCACCACATCCGTCACAGAACTCCCATCCACACGAGTCTTACGGGCAATAAAATCTATCTGAGTCTTCAAACGACCCTGCGGAAGATCATTCGTCACATCAAAACCCGTAAGCGTGTTCCTCAACACTTCATCATCGCCACTCCACGAAAATTGTGCAGGGATACTGTCCAAAAGGGCCAAACCATTACGCGTGTAAATACGATAAGACTTGTCCGGACCTCGAAAAACCCTTATGTCAAAATTTTCCGCCAAAGTATCTATACGCTCGTCTATAAAATTCTCAACCTTAGACGTCACCGTCGAAAGACGCGACTCATACGCTATCCGCCTGTTGTAATTCGCTATCTCCCGAAGCGCACTGTTCACCTCATCCACCGTATCCACAATGTCGCTATTAATACGAGCACGCAACTCAAAAGCCTCAGACGACAATCTCTCAAACTCATCTCGAACCGCCCGGGCCGCAAAAAGAACAGATTGACGCGAGGCATCCACAGAAGGCGCAGCCTCCATCTCCTTAAAGCCATTCGTCAACTGACCTATCGCATCCGAGAGAAGCGTGATGTCATTCGTCACACCCGACAACTCTTGAAGACGGGTATAGTAATCAGACAATGCAGAAGCCGCAGCCGCTTCCGCCCTCACATTCCACATGTTCCTTTGCAAAATCTCATCTGTTGCCCGACGCACTTCCGATATCCCCACTCCACCATGCGGCAAATCTACAGAACGCGTATAACGACGCACATAGTTGTCGTCGTTCGCAGACGATATATTCTCAGACAAAATCTGCGTAGAACGATTAATATTCGTAATCGACGAAATCGCATAACGCATCGCATTGAGCAAAGACATAATTTTTACCTTTCTTGGCTATAAACCTGTATTTTCATACGCTTAAGGGTTTCTACCCTTTCCTTCTCACTCATCAAACCTCAAAGCCTCTCATTAAATGTCACCGCTATCTGCTCGCCCTTGTCACGGTGAGTCCCATCCTTCATATACCCCTTCGCCTTCTGACTCGTTTGCGTCGCCGCTTCCGCTATAGAAGCTATCATCACCTGACCCGCCTCATCCGCCTGACGCAAAAGAAGCTCGTTCTTTTGTGACGCCATATCCAACTCTTCTCCCACAACCACCAAAGCCTCCATCATCTCAGGAGTCACATCAAGAAGCATATGAGGATGCTCATCCAAATACTTAATGTGAAAATCATAGTTCTCCATCAAAACCTTCTTCTCTTCCAGAATCTTTTCAAGATGATCAAAACTGCCTTCCTCTATGACCTCATTCTCATGAAAAAGCAAATCCGTCATCTTTTCCATAATCTCTATCATACGCTCGACTCGTTCATCAGGAACCATGGTGTTCTCCTTTGCCTTGGGTGAGGGGGGATGCTGCAGACGGGGATAATACGGAAGAAGAAGACTCCACTGACGGGTGTCGTGAAGAACTTTCAAGAGCTTGATAAGCAGCTACACCCTCTGCCGCCGTTTTTGCTTGTCCGCTTGCCATACGTTCTCCTTCTTTTTGCGCCTCTATCTGCGCTTTTTGAAGACGAAGTATATCACGATAGATAAGATCACCCACTCCATAGCCGCCGCGTTCAGCTACCGCTTTGCCGTAGTGCTCGTTCATCATGCTCCGATAAATCCCTTCCGCATGACCGCCCCCAAAAACCCCGTCCGTCTTCAGGCCTTTGGTCATATACTCAAAAACTTGCGACAGGAAAAAAGCCTCAAACTCTTGGGCTATGCCACGCACATCCTTATCCGACATATTCGTAAGATCACGGTTTTTAAGATCCGCCGTCTTTTGCGTACCTCGACGTGTCCTTGCCTCTTGAAGGTATAAGGAATCCGTCAGTTGAGAAGAACCTAAACCTTCCATCATTACATCACCTGTATCTGGGCTTGGAGAGAACCTGCAGCCTTAATCGCTTGCAGAATGGTTATCATATCTCGAGGTCCTATACCCAAAGCATTAAGTGCGTTCACAAGCTCTTGGATGCTCACACCGCTTTCAAGCAAAGTCAGTTTGTTGTCTTCCCCTTCATCCACTGTAATGTCTGTACGGGGTACCGTCGTGGTTTCACCGCCCAAAGAAAAGGGAAGCGGCTGTGAAACTTGTGCCGTCTCATTAATACGAATGGTCAAATTGCCTTGGGCTATCGCCACCGGATCTATGCGGACATTCTGTCCCATGACGATCACGCCCGACTGCTCGTTCACAACGACCGTCGCTGGCGTATCCGTGTCCACCCGTAATTGCTCAATGTCTGTAAGCAATTCTATCACATTGCCTCGATAACTCGCAGGAAGAGAAATTTTTACCGTCCCAGAATCAAGAACTTCCGTAGTTTCAATGCCCACAAAAGCATTAATCGCACGACCTATACGACGAGCCGTCGTAAAGTCAGGATTGCGAAGTGCAAGGTGAACATCCCTAAGATTTTTCAAAGAAAAGGGAATCTCTCGCTCAACGATGCCTCCATTGGCAATACGTCCACTCGTGGAGACACCCTTGCTCACACTTTGTGCATCCCCCTGTACCGAAAAACCTCCTATAGCGACAGGCCCTTGGGCCACCGCATAAATTTCGCCGTCCGCTCCCACAAGAGGCGTCACAAGAAGAGAACCGCCAAGGAGACTCTCCGCATCACCAAGAGCCGATATTGTCACATCTATACGGGAACCCTGACGCGAAAAAGGAGGAAGAGTCGCCGTCACCATGACAGCCGCTATGTTCTTGGTTTGGAGACTCGCACTTGACGCATTCACACCCAAACGCTCCAGCATACCCACAAGACTTTCTCTCGTGAATACCGCGTTGCGTAAACGATCTCCCGTACCCTTGAGACCCGCCACCAAACCATAACCCACAAGAAGGTTGTCTCGCACACCTTCAAAATTCACAATGTCCTTAATACGAGATTGTGCTTCCACGCGACCCTCAGGCAAAAGAAGCGCAAAAGCCATCACCATCGCCATAAACAGAGATTTCCATCGCATGGGCAACCTTATGGGCCCTATATCTTTCATCAATGTAGAAGCATAAACCTTCATAAACTTTTCTCTTTCCAACTTTTCTGCATGAACGCACGTCTGTATGAATACATGTGGCTTTCACACCTTCGTACCCCCCTTATCTTTTACCCCCGATAGGATTAAGCTAAATACATGCCATTATACCTTTTTTTGATCTTTAACCCGAATTTTTTTCTGATCGTGTAGCCATTTTTTGTCAATAACCGGATTAAAAGGCTTCTTCTTACCCCGAAAAACCTTAGGCTTCTTGCCTTTGTGACCCTTATAAACCCACGTTCCCTCTTTCTGCTTCTCCCAACCTTCCCCGTAAAGAAAAGACTCCAAAATATCCCTAGACTTCACCCGAAAAAGAGACTTCACATCCTTATTCCCCATCATCTTGCGACCACGCACCCTCCTATAACCAGACCACACGTCCGCACGCAAAACATAATGACCCATAGGCACAAATCCCAAAGCTTGCCACTCTCCCTTACGAATTCCAGCCTCCTCGTCATGTACCAAGGTCCAATGGATGTCCGTCAAAACCTCCGGGGCCCCCTTGACCATCCCTCGCCCCTTAACATGAACCGACTTCATCAAATCCTTCATATAAACCATATAAGGATTAAATCGAAAATAACGTCGGAAAAAAGGACGCTCTTGCCACGCCTTCAACACCTCCCTATGTTGCGGCGTCATATCCTCTCCCACCATCACACCCCAACCCGACCTCATCCCCGCAAAAAGCCAAGACAAATCCTCAAGACCAGACCTCGCCTCCAAAACGTCAAGCGAAGAAAAATGATGCCGACACCAACGCTCTTGCCATAGCTTCAAGGCCTCCGTAAGTACCGTCCGCCTCCCATCACTCAGCCAATCCGACACCACCTCCACACCCATCTCAGGATAACAAGAACCCTTCCCCGCACATCGAGCCCATACACCTCCACGATAATGACACTTCCCCTCCAAATTCCACGCCATATCCTTATGCTCTTCTCCTTCAGACAATAGAGAAAGTAGCGGCCTTGTGAGCTCTTCCTCCCTTGCCCGAAGCCAACCGTGAATCCTCTCCCGAGGCACAGAAACTGACGCCTTGTCCGTCTGACAGACAAGACCCCTCATCGACGCCACCACATGTCCCCGCGAGACCAGATCACCCCTTTCCTCATCTCTTTCCATGTGATCCAATAAATCCTCCCTGTAATCCTGATTCTTCGCATGACTCCGACCCTCCTCTCCCACAAAACGATCCATAAGACGGTTGTGCAAACGCTCCGATAGCTCCTCCTCCCACGTCATAAGACGCGCGTGCCACTCCTCGTGACCGCTTATCCACCTGTGCTGCTCCGTCATATATGACCATGTCCGTATACGACCCAAATGATGCATCATATCCGTCGTATGATCCTCACAAAATCTCAATATCCTCATCTCTTGCTCCACCCAATGCGTCGGCAAATATCCCCCGTTTTCACATAATTCTCTGTAAATCCTCTCCAAAAAACCCATACGCTTGCGGAAAAATTGCTTCTCGTAATCCGGAATGCGACACACATCCCACAACAATTTCACACGCTCAGGCGTCTTGGCTTCGCTTTGTATCCTCGGCTTCATCGCCAAAACCGCCAAAGCCCTCTCATCATCTCCCAATACCGTCGTTATCAAACAACGATGCGGTGGCTTCACTTTGAGACTCTTCAATAACGCCCGGGGCGAATTCCAAGAAAGACGAGGATTCCGCCAAAATGCCTTCTTATAAGAATCATAACTGTTGTGCTTCACCGTCTGCACATGTGACGAAGCTATAGACGGTGCACGACCCGTCACCCCAAAAGTCCCATCCTTGTCACCTCTCCCCGCACGACCCGCAATTTGTCCTATCTCCATCGCTTGCAGAGGACGGCTTATTTGACCGTCAAACTTATGAAGATGCGAAAACGCCACATGATCAATCCGCAAATTCAAACCCATACCTATCGCATCCGTCGATACCAAATAATCCACCTCACCCCTTTCAAACAAACCCACCTGAAGCTTGCGGGCTTGCGGCGACATCGAACCCAAAACCACCGCCACTCCCCCTCGAACTTTCCGCAAATAATCTCCATTTTCATACACGTCCCGTGCAGAAAATGCCACAACCGCTGAACCCCTAGGCAAGGAACCCAAATCATGATGCCCCAAATAATCAAGAGAAGAAAACCTCTCACAATGCTCTATCTCCACATCCGGCACCAAACGCTGGATCAAATCCTCCATCGCAGAAGAACCCATGAAAACCGTACACTCTTCCCCCCTGTGATAAAGAAGCCTGTTCGTAAAAACATGACCCCTCTGCGGATCCGTCACCATCTGTATCTCGTCTACCGCCATAAAAGAAAAAGATTCAGAAAGAGGCATCGCTTCCACCGTCGCCACATAATAACGCGCCAAAGGAGGAATTATCCTCTCTTCACCCGTCACCAACGCCACACGGTGAACCCCGCATTTCTCACACAAAAGATCATAATTTTCTCGCGCCAATAAACGAAGAGGAAAACCTATCATCCCCGTCTCATAGGTCAACATCATCTCCAAAGCACGCGTCGTCTTACCCGTGTTCGTCGGACCCAAAAGAGCCTTTATCCCTCTTCTCTGTGTCATCGCGCACAAAACCCCTTGCTCCTCTCTTTTCTTCTCCTCTTCCGAGGCACAATTTCTCTATACCCTCCCTTCTTACACCCTCCTTACACCCCCGCCTGCTCCCTTAAACCCTCTCACCCTCTCTAAAAAGGAAAGAAAATATCCACAATCTGATTGCCGTAACGCGGCTGCTGAACATCCGTAATATGACCTCGACCCCCATACGCCACCCTTGCTTCCGCTATCTTTTCATAGGCTATGGTGTTGGTAGGCTCTATGTCTTGAGGCCTTATCACACCCGCAATTTGTAACTCCCGAACCTCAAAATTCACCCGCGTCTCTTGACGTCCGTGAATAACAAGGTTTCCGTTCGGCAAAACCTGCGTCACCACAGCCGCAACCTTAATGTTCAACTTCTCCTGACGCTTAATCTGTCCCTTCCCCGATGACTCGTTCTTGCCCGAAATATTCAATAACGAACCCGGAGAGACCGCTGAAGGCAAAATCTTATCAAGCTCACTCTCAAAACCCAAAAGACGAGGCGCTCCCGCCGTTTCCGCATTCTCTCGAGAACGAGAAGTCTCATTGTTAATCTGAGCCGCATCATCCACATTAATAAGAACCGTCACAATATCTCCCACCTGATGCGCTCTGAGATCCTTAAAAAAGGCTCGACTTCCAGGACGCCAAAGAGAATTCGCTTCCTTGCTCGCCAAAAGAGGCTTCGGCATCGGCATGGATACTGGCTTATAGTCATCCCTGTGAGTCGGATCTTCAGGGCTGCTCAACTCAGGCTCAGAACCCACATTCTGCAAACGATCAAAAGCACTGGTGCAGCCAGAAAGAGCCAATCCCATCACCACCGTCACAAAAAAAGCCATAAATCGCTTCTTCATCATTTTATCTTGCCTTTCCATCTGTCTGTCCTTCCGTCTTCCTCCCCACTCATTTTCCTCCATCCTCTTTGCATCCGCATCTCGCATAACCATCTGCCATCTCTCTCATATAACTAGGGAGCAAAAGCCACATTGGCGTCATTCGATACAATAAGACGGGTCGACTTCATGCCTATCACTTCAACCTCAAAGACTTTCTTGCTCTTCAAATTCTTTACACGTATGACCTCTCCCTCGTGACCATCCTCCAAAGCTTGAGCCCGCAAACGCATAGTCAAACGAGGCGTGATAAGCTCCACCATCACCAAATTCTTGCTTCTCACCCACAAAGGCTTCTCCACCTGATTGAGTTTTATCGCCTTGCCCTCTTCAATGCGGGTACGGGCCGCCATATTACGAATTTCAGACACCGCCATCACATGGTAAGAAGGAAGACGGTTATGGCGAAAAGATTTCAACACCACATCCCGATCTTCTATGACTTCACCTTTCGCATAGTGACGGGTAAGAACCGGCACACGCACCAATTTATGAGCCACGCCTTTAATGGGAAAATTCTTGCGGTGACCCGCACGCGAAGCATCAGATACCTCTACCACCGCCCGAAAACGACCCGTACTCGCGTTGTATTCCACACGGCGAAAATCCAGTTCTCCTTCCATGTTCGCAGGAAGATGCCACTCCCGCGACCCGTTATCCAATTCCACCATATAATCGCCTTTGTCATTGGGAAAGCGTCGTCTTATGCCCTCTGTTATGGCCGCTTTGAGTTCCTCCTCCCCCACCCGCCGACTCTTGCGAAATACTTCCACTTCATCAAAACGGGTAAGAGGCTTCCATTTCACCCGGTAGCTTCTCGCAAGACGCTCAAGCCATTTGGCAGGAAGAACAAAATGTTCTCCAGGGGCCGGCGACTCTATGATCACCCTCTCCTTATAACGACTCTTTTCAATACCTGTAAACACATCTTCCAAGCGTACCACCTCATCCACAACTTCAATGGAACGGCGGATATCCACAGGAACACTTAACCCTTCCGCCCATGCCGTCGAAACCAAAGCTGTCCACACAGCCACCACGCCCATAAAGAGAAAAACAATCGCTTTCAAGAGAGAAGAAGGGACTTTCATCATGGTTTCCTTGGTATCCCTAAGCCCTAGCGTATGTTGGTCACAGAAGCCATCATCTGATCAGAGGTTTCAATGACTTTCGAATTCATCTCGTAGGCACGTTGGGCCGTAATAAGGTGCGTAATTTCTTCCACAACATTCACGTTCGATGTCTCAATAAACCCTTGCTGAATGGTACCATATCCAAGCGTGCCCGGAGTCGCCGTGGTGGGTGCACCGCTTGCCGGCGTTTCAAGGAGAAGATTGTCCCCAATAGCAAGAAGACCCGCTTGGTTTGCAAAAGTCGCAAGCTCCAACTGACCGACATTTTCAAGTTCCGCCTGACCGTCCAACTTCACCAACACCTGACCAGAACGGTTAATGGTCACATCCACCGCGTTCGCCGTCACCGTAATATTGGGAAGAACAGCATAGCCGTCTGCCGTCACCAGCGTTCCCTCATTGTTGAGACGAAGGGAACCCGCTCGGGTATAACCCGTCTCACCGTTGGGAAGCGTCACCTGAAAATAACCAGGACCATTAATCGCCAAGTCGTAATTGTTTTCCGTAGGCGTAAGGTTACCAAGTTCCGATATCCGATACACCGTAGCCGCCCTCACACCAAGACCCACCTGAACACCCACAGGAACAATCGTCCCCGCTGCAGAAGACGTCGAACCCACACGGCGGAGATTCTGATAGAGCAAATCTTGAAACTCAGGACGCCGACGCTGAAAAGCTACCGTGTTCATATTCGCTATGTTGTTGGAGATGACCTCAACATTAAGTTGTTGGGCCAGCATACCTGTAGCTCCTATGCTTAGTGATCGCATGATGTATTGTCTCCTAAAAAATTACAAATGGTGCCCCTCGCAACTTCGCCCCCTATAAGGACTACTCAAAAGGTATGCCAAATTGCCTTTTTTCACCGTCTTTCTTCATATTTTTTTAAATCACCCTCCCAAAACGGCTTCCCAGCCCTTGAACCTTCTCACCCAACCCCATACATTAACCCAACTACTGCGAAGGACTGCCTATCTTTTCCACCATCTTCTTAATACGCTCATGCTGCTCGTCAATGGTCTTTTGGAGCCTCTGAGTCTCCCTCAAAATCTCCATCATCTTCGTAATCTCAAGAATAGGCTGAATGTTCGACTCTTCCAACATCCCTTGCACAAGAGTCGGCACTTCTATCGGTATAGGAGCTTGATCCGTAATATAATGACCACTCTCGGCACGATCCATGTCCTGAACATCATCAAAGGTCACCACACCTATACGACCAATAATACCAATCTGACTCGATATGGTGCCGTCAGGTGCAACCGTAATGTCTGTCGCTTCCACAGGAATCGTAATCGCCGCCTGTCCTTCGTCAAGAACCTGATAACCCGACGAATTCACAAGATTACGTTCCAAATCCAACGAAAATTGACCTTGACGACTGTAACGTATCCCCACATCTCCCTGCACAGAGAAAAAACCTTCCCCCTGTATCGCCACATCAAGCGGATTGTTGGTCGTACGCAGAGAACCTTCCGTGGTGTTGCGAAAAGTCTTGTAATCCTGAACCGTTATGTAGGATTCTCGATAATTCGTCCTTTCAAGAAAATCACGAAACAAAAGTTGCTCGCCCTTGTAGGCTGCCGTGTTCACATTCGCAAGATTATGGGCAACCACGTCCATTTCATTGCGCAAATTCATGCGGCGGGCTAGGGCTATCGTCAGAATATTCGCCATGGATTCTTTTCCTTTCTCTCTACACCCTTCCCTCTTTTCTTTCACCCTATCCCTTTCACCCCATCCCTTGCACTCTTTCCCTTCAACCACACCCCTCTCCCTTGCTCCACGCCCTTCTTTTCACACCCCTTTACCAAGAAAAGCAAAATAAATGCCAATTTTTTTAATCAGTCCGCACGCTCATCTTGCTTTTTATCCTCGCATCAAGTACAATAGCCCTGAGTGTATTCGTTCTCAACCTGAGACTTTACCCTGAAGTCTTAACTTTTAGGAACAAAATCATCAAAAACAATCGCAACCTAAAATGAAGAAGAGCTCAAAAGAGCCGTTTGTTCATAATGTCGTAAAAAGAGGAACGACCAAAATGTCTGATAAAAAACCAAAAGCCGCTATTTTCGTAGATGGAGCCAACTTCCACCTCATGTCAAGAAGCCTTGATATCACCGTCGATTACAGAAAATTGCTTCAGTACTTCGAAGGAGACTACAACCTGCTTCGTGCCTTTTACTATACCGTCTTGGGAGATGAAGGCGAATTTTCTCCCCTCAAGCCTTTGACAGATTGGCTCGAATACAACGGTTACACCATGGTCACCAAAACTTTGCCTCCAGGGAGAGACTACAGTTTCAGCAACCAATCCTCAAAAACATGCATGGATGTCAACATCACTCTTGATGTCATGGAAATGGCAAACTTTGTTGACTCCATCATTCTTTTCACCGGAGACGGCGACTTCATCCCTCTCATCCGAGCCGTACAGAGGAGGGGTGTCAAGGTTTGCGTTGTTGGTACAGTGCAGAGCAAAAACTCCGTCACCTCCGATGAATTAAGACGAAAAGCGGATGTGTTCATCAACCTTGCCGATTTGTCTTCTCATCTTCAGAGAACGGATATGTCGAGTCGCAGCACTTATGATGATTTCGATGAAACTGTTATGGAGCGTTTGCGCGATCAGTCTTAGGAGTTTGTCACGCTTTTTGATGGATGACCTGTTCTCCCTTGTCTCACGTCTTGCCGCCTGTCACGCCTTTTGATAGATGACCTGTTTTCCTTGTCTCACGCCTTGTTGCTTGTGACGCCTTACGATGGATGACCTGTTCTCCTTGTCTCACGTCTTGCCGTTTGTGATGGGTTCCGGTTGATAACGGGTTTCTAACACGCCCTCACCTCACACACGCCCTCACCTACACCCCTCAATCCAAAGGCCACACACCAAGCTGTCCCTCAACAACAGCGATCAATGCCTCTCCCCCCTCCCGCAAATGTTCACGCAAAATCATCTCCGATAAAGGCGTCTCCACCTTCCGCCTCAACAAACGATTAAGAGGACGGGCACCATAATCCGAACTCCAACCCTCACGAGCCAAATACTCCCGCGCCTCATCACTCAAACGCAATCGGTAACCCCGCTCCTCTACACGAAGACGCAACGCTTCCACACGCAAATCCACCACCTGACCCATCACACCCTCTCCCAAACGACAAAACATCAATATATCATCAAGACGATTAATAAACTCAGGACGAAAAGAACTCCGAACCCGAACCATAACCTCCTCCTTCGTCTCCTCATCTATAGTCTCCCCATCACCACCCAACAAAATTTCCGCACCTATGTTCGACGTCATCACCACCAACACATGACGACAGTCCACCACATGACCCTGACCATCCGTCAAACGACCTTCGTCAAGAAACTGCAAAAAAACATTCAACACCTCAGGATGAGCCTTCTCAATCTCATCCAACAACACCACCTGATACGGCATCCGACGTAAACTGCTCGTAAGAGTCCCCCCTTCCTCATAACCCACATAACCAGGAGGCGCCCCTATAAGACGAGCCACACTATGCTTTTCCATATATTCCGACATGTCCATCCGCGTCATCGCCTTATCATCCCCAAACAAAAAAGACGCCAAAGCCTTCGTCAATTCCGTCTTGCCCACACCCGTCGGACCCAAAAACATAAAAGAGCCCGAAGGACGATGCGGATCACTCAAACCCGCTCTGCTCCGACGTACAGCCTCACTCACAGACCTAATCGCCTCCTCCTGACCCACCACACGACCTCGAAGATAATCCTCCATATGCAAAAGCCTGTCTTTTTCTCCCTCCAACATCTTTTCCACAGGTATACCCGTACTGCGAGCCACTATAGAAGCTATGTCTTCCTCGCGAACCATCGCAGGCGTGTGATTCTTATGAAGAGACAAATCCTTCTCCAAACGAGGAATCACATCATAAGCAAGACGACCCGCCTCTTCGAACTGACCCTTCTGTTGACATATATGCATATCATAACGCGCCTTCTCAAGACGAACCTTCAAGTCTTGCGAATTGTTCACCGCCTTCTTCGCTTTTTCCCACTGCATATTCAAGGTCTGTGCTTTTGCTTCCATATCCGACACACGATCCCGCAATGTATCAAGAGACTCTCTATCTTTCCTGCCACTCACCTCCTTCCCCACCCCAGCATCCTCCTTATGAGAATCACTCACTCCTAAACCTTCCTGCTCCTCATCCCGAGAACGGGCCTCTATCTCCATACGAAGACGCATCAGCTTCCGTTCAAGACCGTCCAGCTCCTCAGGCTTCGAATCCAAAATCATCCGCAAACGGGCACACGCCTCATCCACAAGATCTATCGCCTTGTCCGGGAAAAAACGATCCCGTATATAACGCTCCGCCAACTTCACAGACGCATACATCGCTGAATCCGTCACCGTCACCCCATGATGAACCTCATACTTCTCCCGCAAACCCCGCAATATAGCCAAAGTCTCCTCTTCCCGGGGCTCTTTGACATGCACACTCTGAAAGCGACGCGCAAGAGCCGCATCCTTTTCTATGTACTTCCGATACTCCGTCAATGTCGTTGCACCGATACAATGCAACTCCCCACGGGCAAGAGAAGGCTTGAGTATGTTCGCCGCATCCATGCCACCCTCATTCGCTCCCGTGCCCACCAATGTATGAAGCTCGTCTATAAAACAAATAATCTCACCCTCTCGCTCCTTAATCTCATCCAAAACCGACTTCAACCGTTCCTCAAACTCCCCCCGAAACTTCGCTCCCGCCACCATCGACGCCATGTCAAGAGCCACCAAACTCTTGTCCTTCAAAGACAAAGGCACATCACCTTCCGCCATCCTTTGAGCCAAACCCTCCACTATAGCCGTCTTACCCACACCAGGTTCCCCTATCAATATGGGATTGTTCTTCAACCTCCTCGACAAAACCTGTGCCACACGACGAATCTCTTCGTCTCGACTTATCACAGGATCCAACTTGCCCTCTCGTGCCCGCTCCGTAATATCATCTCCGTACTTTTCCAAGGCAGAACCTTCTCCCTCCTTCTGCATACCCTCCCCCTTTTGCAACCACGACCGAAGATCACCAACCTTCACCCCTCCCTCCTTCCACAAAGCCTCTCCCCGAGAATCTTGTGCTTCAAGAAGACTCAAAAGCAAAACCCTAGGGGTAATTTCTTCATCCTTTTCAAGCTTACGACTCCACTTCCCAGAAGAAACCAAAGCCTGCGACAACTTTTGATCATAACTCGGCTCCACAGGAGGAGAAGAAGACACCGTATCCTCTTGCAACAACGCCTTTTCAAAAATATCCAAAAGCTTCATCTCATCTCCACCACACGCCTTCACACCCTTCCTCGCCACACCCTGCTTTTCCTCAAGCATCACATGAGCCACATGCAAAGGAGTCATCACACGGTGACCCATACCCATCGCCAAAAGACGTACTGAACCCAAAATATGACGACTCTTATTACTCAAATTATCAATGTTCATGATTCTTTCCTCTTTTTTACAAGAATTGTTCTCTTTTTATATAGGAGCAACTCCTTCTTTTTCAATAGCTCCCCCGTGAAGACTCCCCATAAACACTCTCATAAACACTCCATAACCAAATGCTTATGACCCCCCTTGCCATCCTCTCATCCTCACAGCCTCTCAGCCTCACATCCTCACATTCAATCTCTTTCGCCTATAGCCTCCAAAAGACTCCGCCTCAAAGAACCATCCACCTCAGGCTTCACACCAAACCAACCTTCAAAACCTGGCACACCCTGATACATCAACATCCCAAGACCATCAACCGTAGCCAAACCCGCCTCTCGAGCCCTAACAAGACACGGCGTGTGCAAAGGACGGTACACAATGTCCATCACCACACAAGAACCCTTCGCACCCTCAAAGTCAAAAGGAAAATCAGGACAACCCACCATACCCATAGGCGTGGTCTGCACAATGAGATCCCCCTCCCTTATGACCTCATGCCATTTGTCGAAACCGTAACCCTCCACAGAACAACCCTCGTGACTCTCCCGCAAAGACAAAGCCAAACTGCGCGCTTTTTCACAAGAACGGTTGAGAATAACTATGGATTTTTGACCCTCTTCAAGAAAAGCATGTGTAATCCCCCGTGCCGCACCTCCCGCACCCACCACCACAATACGAAGCTCTTCTCCCTTGAAATCGACACCCGCTTCTTCCAAAGAACGTACAGCTCCCCATCCGTCTGTATTGTCGCCTATCCAACCTTTTTCTCCGCGAAAAAGAGTATTCACAGCTCCCATTCTTTCCGCACGCCATGTCAAAGTACGGCACACGTGCAGAGCCTCCTCTTTATGGGGAATGGTGATATTAAAACCTCGCCATGCCGTGTCTTCAAAAGACTCTTCAAGCATGCGGACAAGATCACCTGGCTTCACTTCTTTTTTTTCGTACACACCTTCTTCAATACCGTATTTTCTAAGCCATGTGGTATGCATCAGGGGAGACAAGGAATGAGACACCGGAAATCCTATAACCGCCACTTTTTTTTCTGTCATCTTTTCTTTTCCTTCCCTACCTTCAATGTATGACCACTTTCCACTCTCGCAATATTTGCAAAAGAGGAAAAAGGGGGAGACCCAAAATAGATGTGTGCTCTCCTTTTATGCGAGAAAAAAGTTGTATACCCATATTTTCCAAACGATAACCTCCGACAGTATCTAAATCACTCCGGTTTATGCGACAAAGATAGTCCTCTATAAATTCATCACTCAAAGGACGGACCCAAAGGGTTGCTTCATCTTGGGCGTGCCATATGGGCTCTCCCTCATAGAGCAACATGCAGGCTGTATGAAGAGAGTGGGGACGTCCCCTCCACCTTTTCAGACGTTCTCGAAGTTCCTTTTTGTCTTTCACCTTCCCGACGACTTCATGTTCAAAGGACAAGATTTGATCGGCTCCTATGGTGAGGAGATGTTGTGGTTGCTCTTGACTTTGGGCCACTTGACGGGCTTTGGTTTCGGCAAGATAAAGGGCGATATCCGAGGGGAGGCTTCCTTTCATGGATTTGCGGATGGAGGTTTCATCAACTTTGGGAGGCACCACCTCGAACTTGACACCGGCTTTGGACAAGAGACGACGGCGTGTCGGACTTCCTGAAGCCAGAAGGCATTTCGGGGGTGCGGTCAGGGGCAAAGATTCCTTGGTGTTCATCATGATGAATTAATCCTTATGATCCATATGCTCGCGAAAAAGCTTGAGAATTTCTGCGGCTGTTTCTTCTATGGAACGGAAGGTCACATTGACAAAGGGGTAACCGTAGCGTTGATAGGAGGCTGTGGCTTGGCGGACTTCTTCTATAATGGTGGCGTAATCTGTATAATCTTTGTTGACTGTGCCTCTTTGTAGTTGCACGGAGCGATACTGTCTTACGTGGGCAAGGCGATCGGGATCGATCACAAGACCTACGACAAAGGGCAAAACACCGGGCGAAGCCCGAGGAAGTTCCAAGCCGGGCGGTACAAAAGAATCCTTGAGAACAGGGATATTGGCGACCTTATAGCCTTGGTGGGCAAGGTAAATGGAGGTAGGCGTTTTGGAGGTACGGGACACGCCGAGAATAATCATGTCGGCATGAAAAATGGTAGAAAGAGATCGTGCATCATCATGTTCGAGGGTAAAGTCCATCGCTTCCATACGGGAAAAGTATTCTTTATCCATTTTGTATTTCCCCCCCACTTTACGGCTTGATTCCTGACCACTATAGGTTTCTATGGCGCGAATGGTGTCTTGGATGACTGAGATGCAGGGAATATCTTGCTCTTCACAGGCTTTTTTGAGGAGTTGTTGTTGTTTTCTGTCCACAAGACTGACAAGCACCACCCCCGGTTCATGACGCAAGGTGGTAATAATAGTTTGGATGTCGTTTTCGTAACGGATCATGGTCCAATCTTTGCGGACAAACTCCAAATCAGGAAATTGAGCCATACATCCTCTCGCCACTTCATAGACGGCTGCTCCTGTGGAATCAGACACAAGATGGAGGTGGATTTTCATGGAAGAGCTTTCCTTTATCCGTAAGAATTTAGCTGTTTTTGCGGTACCAGAGGTCTTTTTTCATCTGTTGAATCATTTTTTCCATGGCGTCCACAGAGGAAAAGCGGAAGGTCATGACGGGTTGAGTGCCTTTTTGGTCTAGGGATACCTGACAGTTCAGCATGACACTTAATTGTTTTTCCAATTCTTTTTTGTCGGGATTTTCTTCGGAAAAGCGATTCTTTGGAGAAGGGGCAAGGGGCGACATTTCCGTTTGTGCTTTTTTAATGGCTTTTTCGGTTCTTCTTACGCTCCATTGTTTTTCGACAATCATACGGGCGAGATCTTCTGCATGATCAAGACCGACAAGAAGGCGGGCATGACCTGGAGTCAGTTGCTCTTCGTCTACCATTTTGCGCACAGAAGGGGGAAGGGTAAGGAGACGGAGGGCATTGGCAACAGCAGGACGACTTTTTCCCAATATGGAGGCCACATCCTTTTGGGTAAGGTTTTTCATGGTCATAAGTTTTTGGTAGGCTTCTGCTTCTTCCATGGGAGTCAGGTCGTCTCTGTGGAGATTTTCCACAAGGGCAAGGGGCAAAAGATCTTCGTCTTCGACTTCTCTCAACACCACGGGGATGTCATGGAGCCCTGCTTTCATGGAGGCTCTCCATCGTCTTTCTCCGGCTATAATCTGGTAAGACTCCGGATTTTCCTTGGATTTTCTTGCAATAATGGGCTGGAGAAGACCCTGTTGTTTGATGGAAATGGCCAGTTCTTCTATCATGTCATCGCGAAACACTCTTCTTGGCTGAAAAGGATTTATGGTGAGGGTTTCTATGGGGACTGTGCGTGGGGTATTCCTTGTGCCAGAAGAAGATGCATTCAAAGAGGAACCCAAGGCGACACCCAAAGCCTCTTCGGCTTCTTCGCCAAAAAGAGCGGAAAGGCCTCGTCCCAATCTCTTTTTTTCTTTTGGCGGCTTGGGATGCATAGAAGGCTGGCTGTCGTCGTCTCCTGCATCATGATGGGGTAAAGATGGCGGAGGCATAACTTTGTTGTCCTTTTGGGTGGCTTTGCTGGTGGTGCGTCTTTTCATCATGTTCTCTATAGGGTTCCGTGTTTTTGCATCATTTCTCGGGCAAGGTTGATGTAGGCTTTAGAACCGGAACACCCGGTATCATAAATAAGGGCAGGCTGACCAAAAGAGGGAGCCTCACTCAAGCGTACGTTGCGAGGAATAACCGTGCTGTAGACTTTGTCTCCCAGACATTGTCTGACATCTTCTTCGACAAGGTCTGTAAGTTTGTTGCGTTTGTCATACATCGTAAGGACAATGCCTTCAATCTCAAGGGAGCTGTGCCATCCTCTTTTGACGCTCTCCACTGTTTTTATGAGGTGGGTCAATCCTTCAAGAGCGTAGTATTCACACTGCAAAGGCACAAGCACCGCCTGGGCAAGGGAAAGAGCATTAATTGTAAGGAGACCAAGAGAAGGAGGGCAGTCAATAATGACATAGTCATAAGACATTCCGGCCTCTTCCATGGCGGAAAAACGGCGGCGGAGAAAAAATTCTCTTTCTTTTTCTTCTGCCACTTCCATTTCAAAAGCGGCAAGGTTCATGCTTGAAGGCATAAGAGAGAGGTTCGGAATGGAAGAGGAAATAATCACGTCTTCTGCTTTGCACAAGTCTAGGAGAAATTCGTAGGTGCTCAGATTCTTTTTTTGTGTGATGCCAAATCCAGTTGTGGCATTGGACTGAGGGTCCATGTCAATGAGCAGGACTTTTTTTCCGCAGGCGGCTATTCCTGTTGTGAGGTTGACAGATGTCGTGGTTTTTCCGACACCTCCTTTTTGATTGGTTACAGCGATAATTCTTGCCACGTGTCTTATCCTTATCCGACTTTGAGGAACATCAATTCCTTGAGAACCAACCGATCCCTTGAGAACCATCGATCCTTAAATACCCTTAACATCAATGCCTCGTTCCCTTTCTTTTATCCTACTGACAAGCAATACACAACCTTGAGATTCGCAAGATGAGGTTATTTTTTTTCGCTCATATTCAAAAAATCTATCGGCTTCTTTTGTCTCTCTTTCCAAAGATATTCCTTTTTGAAGGAAAGCTTTTCCTTCTGGTTTTAAGAGGGGTTTGACAAGAGAAAGGAGGTTTTCAAGAGGTGCAAGCCCTCGTGCCATAACACCGTCAAAAGAGTCTTCCGTCTCTTCAATCCTTTGGCAGAGAATGTCTACATCAAGAGACAAAACTCTTTTGACTTCATTTAAAAAAAGACATTTTTTCTTTTTGCTTTCAATGAGAGTCACAGGACGTTGCAAAGCCACGGCAATGACTATTCCTGGAAATCCTGCTCCTGAGCCTATACAGGCAAGGGATAAGGGTGGAGGCACATAATGGTCAACAAGAGGGGCCAGCCAAAGACAGTTGAGGATATGTCGTTCCCATATATGTTCATTTTTTCCGACAAGATTGATTTTCTTTTGCCATCTTTTGAGGAGGTCTTCATAGATACGAAGATTTTCGTAGACAGAGGGCGGGAAGGAGGGAGGATGTGTCATGGTATGGAGAGGGTGGGAATCGTAGGGGAAGGTTTTGTGACAAAAAGAGTCTACCGAGATGTTATCATTATGAAATAGAAAAGATAGCAATCATCATAGGCGAGAGGAAAGGAGGAAAAAGAAGAAACCTTGTTTCTTTCTTTCTCTGATTATCCACATTGTTAATTAATAAGATTAAGATCTTAATAAAATAAAAAAGATAACAACCATAGTAGGAGAGAGGAAAGGGGGAAAAGGAAGAAACCCTATTTCTTTCCCTGATTATCCACAGGTTATACTTTTTAGAATTCCTGTGAATCAAAAGAAGAGAAAGGTTTTCGTCATTTTTTTGCGGGGTAGGGATAACTTATGGGCATGGGGAAAAGTGTGAAGAAAAGGGAGGAAAGATTTGGATAAGGAGAAGATGAAAATTTGTCCTCAAGGGTATCTTAGGGTTTTGGGTTTTTTAAGGGCAGGTTATCCTCCTGTGAAGGGGGGGAAGATGGAGAGGTTGTCATGGGGTGAGAGGGGATGGTTTTTGTCATGGATAAGGACGCCATTTACGACAAAACGCAGAGATTGTCTATCGCTGAAGATTTCATTCCAAGGTTCGCCTCTTTTTTGGAGAAAGAGGATGAGGTCATGAAGAGAGAGGATGGAGGGTTCGTTGAGGGTTTCTTTTTGGCATGAAACTTTTTGTCGTACCCAAGCGTAGTAGGCTATATTCATGAGAGGAGGTCCTTAAAAGGGAGAAAGGGGAGGAGTTGTCCTTGCGAGACATGAGAAAAGTCTTCGTGAATCATGGCAAAACCTGAAGCTTGTGACAAGGAAGAAATCATGGCGGCTCCTGAT
>CAKMZR010000009.1 GCA_929200455.1 uncultured Alphaproteobacteria bacterium
TTCCGCCAGTGCGACAAACGGTACACATCCCCCTTGTACACATCCTTCAATACCGAATAACCACCGCACATATCTCCATAAATTGTCGCATAACCCACCGCCAACTCCGATTTGTTGCCCGTCGTCAGCACCATAAAACCTCGCGCATTGCTCTCTGCCATCAACAAAAGTCCCCGCACACGCGACTGCACATTCTCGCGACCAAAACCCACATCCTCGCCCTCACCCCACCCCATCACAGACTCCACCTCGCCCACTATACCCCCTATCTCCCTATCCTCATACGCCACGCCAAGCCTGTCACACAACAATTCCGCCTCCTCCATACTCTCATCACTCGTGTAGCGTGAAGGCATCCGAAAACACTTCACGCGATCACAACCAAGAGCATCCACCGCCATCAATCCAGACAACGCAGAATCTATCCCTCCAGACATCCCCAACAAAACGCCTCTAAAGCCATTCTTCTCCACAAAGTCTCTCAACCCCAAAATACACGCCCCATACATACCCTCCTCCTCACTCTCCAACAAACCCACCTTCGTCGTCATCGCACCACCAGGCACACCCCCCACCTCAAACTTGACGCTCTCGTAACCGTCCTCCCCCTCCTCCCAGTACGACCAGCCGCACGCCTCCTCAAAATAGGGAAGCCTGCCTCCCACAACCCCTCCTCGGCACACCACAAACGAACCTCCATCAAACACCATCTCGTCCTGACCCCCCACCAAATTCACATACACACAGGGACAACCACTCCTCACCATACTCTCCAGCACAGCCTGAAGCCGTCTTGCATCCTTACCACGCTCATAGGGCGACGCATTGCAACACACCACTATATCCGTACCCGTCTCTCCCAAAGCCTCCGACGACTCCACATGCCAACAGTCCTCACACACCAACGCTCCCACCTTCACGCCTCCCACCATCATAGGACCTCGAACGCCTCCCTCCGCAAAATAACGCTTCTCGTCAAAAATATCATAATTCGGCAAATACTGCTTCCGCCAACTCGTCACCACCCGTCCCCCAGACAACAAGTATACCGAATTGTATATACCTCCCTCTCCCCGCTCCAATCCTCCCACCAACACACCCTTACCCTCATCCACACCACGCGACAACCTCTCCACACCCTCCTCCACACGACTCACAAAATCATCGTGGAATATCTTGTCCTCCAACATATAGCCACTCACCGCCAGTTCAGGAAAACACAACACATCCATGCCACGTGACCAACCCTCCTCCATCAACCCCTCCATCTTCACCACATTACCCTCCACGTCTCCCACCATCGCGTTCATCTGCAACAGCCCTAAACCAAACACTCCTCCTCCTCCCTCGATAACAAACTGTAATACCAAGTCGCCGCAGGATACACATTCAACCACGTAAAAGAACCCATCTTCACTTCCAACCCCTCCTCAAGACCACGATCCTTCTTCACCACTCGGTGCGCAAAATACGCCATCTGACTCATACTATCCGCTCCAAGTCCACCCTCCTCTCGAGAACCCAACATCGACTTTATCAACCTTATACGATCACCATCCTCAAAAAATGCCAACGGCAAACTCGATACCACCGCCTGAACCTTATCAAACGGTACCTTCTCCCTCCAATCCTCCAAATCAAACGCTGACGCCTCCAATACCGTCAAACCAGGAAATCGTTCTCGACAATATCCCGCAAACTCTCCCGATAACTCCACCGTGCATACACGATCCTTCGTAAAGCCACGCTCAAACAATGCCCGCGTTATCGCTCCCGTGCCAGCACCCAACTCCACAACTCCACCCTCCTTGCTCACATCCGTGTTCCCCACCATGTTCCTCGCCAACCACTTCCACGTCGGAATCTGCGTACCCGTCACCTTCGGACACCTCACAGAACGACACACAAAAAAAGATAACTCTCCCAAAAACCCTCTGCTAGACATATCTCACTCCTCGTCTTGCTTTCGCACGACTCTTCACTCACTATAAAAAATAAAAATACTATTCACCTACCCTACCCGTGTCAAGAAAATGTCCGTAACCACCCTCAAAAATGAACTCAGAAAACATGCCCTACACGCCCGAAATAATGCACACGAAAAATTCTCCGATCTCGCCCCTCACATCATATCATCCGCATTCTTCGCCCACATCCTTCCACTCCTTCCCCCCGTCAACCAACTCGTCGTCGCAACCTACTTCCCCATAAAATCAGAAATCAATCCCCTGCCTCTTGCCCACACCCTCCACCTCATGGGCGCAACCCTTGCTCTACCCGTCATCATCGCTCCAGAAAAACCACTCAAATTCGCTCCCTACGCTCCAGGAGACACCCTCCAAAAAGGCCCCTTCAATACCCAACAGCCCCATACCCCAAAAGCAATCTCCCCAAACCTCATCATCACACCCCTACTCGCATTCGATAACCTCGGATTCCGACTCGGTTACGGCGGCGGATTCTACGACAGAACCATCCCTCTACACCCCCAAGCCCTCTCCCTCGGAATCGCTTACGAACAACAACGCTCCCAGAAAAATCTACCCACACTCCCATCAGATATACCCCTCAACGCCGTCATCACAACAGAAAAAACCAACCTCATCAACCCTCAAAAATCATAATAACCTTCCGCTCCTCCCAATCCTAACAAACCTCCCGAACCATCATCCTCAGACTCAGAAGAAGGAGCAGGAAAAAGATACGTAAACGAATAACTACCGTCTCCAGGAGCAGAATACGGAAGTAGAGGATTGCCCGAAAGATCCTTTACCAGATGCTTATCCACAAAAGACCTCTCCAAAGCTATACCAAACGCAAATCCTTCCAGAGATTCCGAACCCACCGCTTCCTTCGCTTCCGCCTCAAACACACTCCAATCCGTAGTCAGTTTCAACTTGTTCCCTTCAATCTTCGCACTAAGCACAGATACACTCTTGAAAAATTGAACCTTCGCTGTAAATGCAAAAAAAGAACCTCCAACATCTCTCAACGCCGTATGATCAAAAGTCACAGCAGAATCTAATTCCTCACTAAAATGAAGCGTAAACACATCTCCATCCGTCTCATCTCGAGTCAGATTTTGAATACCATCCACACCAGCATCTCCATCCACAAATGTAGGATTCGTCTTGTCCACAGTTATCGTCTTCGCCGTCGTTATCGCTCCAAGACCAGAATCTCCCCACACACTCGTCAAAGAAGAACTCCCAATCGTAAACTTCAACTCATCTCCATCAGAATATGAAACCGACTTATCAAGCTGTATCACCAACTTTCCTTCATACACACGCGCCGATTCCACCAAATTCGTCGAATCCGTTCCCTTCGTCACCACAATCTTGGCCGCCAATGCTGCATCCGTAAGACCAGACTCCTTCATCACGTCCCTCGCTTCCTTACTACCACCAGCAATTAAAAGACTCTTAAACGTCACATCCAATGTCTTCCCGTCCGTAGACCAAAGCGCAGAATCATACTCAAGAACTCCGCTTTGACTCTCTCCATAAACAAAAAACTCTCCCTTTCCTCCCACGTACTCATTACCCGTATAATCTTCCAAAACTCCACTCGCCGCAGAAAAATCATACTTCACATAACCACCAGCTTGCAAAATACCAGAACTCAAAACCAAATCGCCATCAGCATCCACACTCGCCGTCACAGTCCTCTCTACTCCACTTGCCGTCAACACCTTAAACTTATCCTTCAAGTCCGCTCCCTTCACCAGACGAAGCTTTGCAGAAAACTTAATCTCATACATCGAACCAGACAACAAACGTCCCTCCACTATCTTCGGTGCACGCAAGTCCACTGAAACCTCACTCGTCGTAAGCGACGACGTAATATCATTTCCACTCTTATCCGATATAGCCCCAGATTCCAAAACCACATAGTATACCGTTGCCTCCGTCGACAAGTCAGAACCCAATAACGTCACCCTATCCCCTTCCGCCTTCACTATGTAGTTCCGAAGATCCACCTCCACCTTCTCGCCACTTCTCGACAACTTCATCAGCTTAATCTTACTCGCATCGTCCAGAACCACATCCTCCCCAAAATGGACAGACAACTTGTCCAACGCCTTGTCATACGTCAACGATTGAACCCCTGCAAAATTATTATCGCCGTCAGACAATGCCGGGGCCGCCGTGTCCACCGTAATCACAAGTCCTGCAGATGTCTTCAAACCCGATCCCGAACCCGTTTGTGCCGTCACCGTATGTTCTCCGTCAGCAAGAGCAGAAGAAAGCGTAAACTCAACCGTCGTACCCGTCGCCACAACACTCCCCACACTATTGCCTCCCACCAATATGCTCACCGTATCTCCGCTCGATACTCCACTCACCGTAAAGGTCGGGGTAGAATCATCCGTCATCGAACCCCCACTCTTCAAAACAATCCCCGGAAGACCACCCGGCGGAATCGTCGCTCCCGTGTCCACAGAAATTATAAGACCCGCAGAAAATATCTCATTGCCCACCTTATCCGTCGCCTTCGCTATAATCTCATACGTCTCTCCATCCGTAAGACCCGTCTCCAATGTACGATCACTAGATGTACCCGTTGCCACAAAAGAATCTATCTCCACAAGACCACCAGAACTTTTTCGGTACAGCTTCACCGTCGAACCCACTTCAAGATTGCTCAACGTAAAGACCGCTTTCTCTGCTGCCGTCACGCCACCACCCGTCTTCAAGGACACCACAGGAACTAAAGGCGGCGTCGTGTCTATCGTAATCGTCAATGTCTTCGATGACGTGTTGCCAAACGTATCTTCAACCGTCACCTCCACTTCATGTGAACCTTCACTCAAAATTCCCGTCTTCCACTCCGATGACGTCGTCTCAATACGACCCGCCCTCGTATTCGGAACATGAAAAGAATGTACAACAACATCATCAATGGATACCCTCACAGTCACCCCCGTCTGACCATGCGAAAACTCACGCTCAAGATTGCCCAAAAGCAACGTCGGCGTCGTGTTGTCCGTAAGCGTACCGTCATCTCCCTTGCCGTCCTTCAATGCCACACTCGGCGTGAGCGGATCTCGAGTATCAATAAAAATTGCAGGACCCGCAGTGCCGCCTCCAAACGCATTCCCAGCCTCATCCATCACCACGCCACTACGAATATTTACACGAAAACTGCCACTCAGATTCCTCGGAAGATCCGTCAACTTTATCGTCGTACCACTCACAGAAATCGTATAACCAGACGTAGGAACCGCTCCCGTCAAATAAAAATTACCTACCGTCAACGCCTCAGGTGCTACTGACAAACGCTCACTAAAATATAGCGTAAGCTCGCCCGTTGACATATCATAAAGCAAAAACTTCTTATCATTCGGAGAAAATGGCGTGCCATCAATCATAAACGGGGCCGTGTTATCCACAGACACAGACTGTGACGACAACGACGACTCATTACCCGCCGCATCCGTCGCCTTCACCTCAATCTTATGCAATCCGGAACTCAACGCATTCGGTGCCGTCCATTCCTCATTCGCTTTGCTCGCCACAAAAGAAGTAACAAACGTACCATCCACAAAAATACTCACCGTCGAACCCACCTCAAGACCACTCAAACTCAAAGTCGGCGTCACATCATTCGTAAGCGTGCCGTCTCCCTTCCCATCCTTCAATGAAACCCCAGGAAGGGACGGGGCCGTCATGTCCACGTTCAAAGACAACACATCCGAAGACGCACTCTCATTGCCCGCCGCATCCGTCGCCTTCACCACAATAGAATGACTTCTCTCATCAAGACTATGCACCACCGTCCAATCTTCCGTCGCTTGCGTCACCTTAAAAGAATGAACCTCCGTACCATCAATCAAAATACTCACCGTCGAGCCAATCTCAAGATTACTCAAACTCAAAGTCGGCGTCGCATCCCGTGTCGACACACCTCCAGACTTCAAAACAATCACCGGCTTCGGCGGGGCTGTCGTATCCAATGACAAGCTTTCCGTCAAAGCCTCAAGAAGATTAGCACTCTCACTCGTGTCCTTCACCGCTCCCGCTTTCAACGCAACCTCGTAAGTACCATCCGAAACCGCTTCCGTAAAGCGAACAAGTACCTTCCTCCCCGTCACACTAGGCGTTCCAGAAATCGTAAGAACTCTGTCAGGCGTGCCCTTCTTCGTCACAACTATAGAATTCGCTACCGTGCCTAACGCAACATCCTCACTAAAAGTCAACTCAAGAACAAACTTCGACGCATCATTCGGATCCTTCACAAAAGCATGGCCCTCAAGAGTAGGACGCACATTGTCAAGAGACGTGCTCGTCTGTTGCTGCGTGTTCGCATTCCCAAAAGAATCCTCTAACGCTCCCGCCAATATCCTCACATTATATGAAGTCCCCGCTACCAAAGAACCCAACGCTATCTCTATACTCTTCCCTCCACTGCCAAGAGTCACACTCGCAGGAACAGAAAGCTTAGTACCAGATGTATCAAAAATCTCAAACTTCGTCTTGTCCGGGGCCACAGGCAATACCACCGTCTCATCAAACGTCAACGTAAGTACCTGCGTACCACTCTTCGTAACCGCACTCACCGCACTCGTCGTCGTAAGAGACGGACCTACCGTGTCATACGTCTTCTCAGAACTCTCCAACTTCGCATCACCAGAACCTCCAAGATTATCATTCGCATCCACCACGTCAACCGCATTCACAGATACCTTGTAATGGGCTCCCTGTTCCAAACTCTCTCCCAAGGTCAATACCACCTTCGAGCGATCCTCATTCGACGCTCCTTGATTCAAAAATGATACACCCGTCACCCTCGGGGCCGTGCCATCTCCACCACGCTCTGCAAGTGTCACATCTCCCGTCGTAAATAACGACTTCAAATCTTCACTAAAACTCAAAACCAACGTCGTCTCACTCGAAAAATCAAAATCATCAAACGTCGGGGCCACCGTGTCATACACCTTCTCAGGACGCGTCAACTTATCCGCTCCACTACCCGCCGCATTGTCATACTTATCCTTAACATCCGCAGCATCCACAGATACCGTATAACCCGCTCCCTGCTCCAAACTCCCACCCAAAGTCAATACCACCTTCGTGCGATCCTCATTCGACGTCCCTTGATTCAAAAATGATACACCCGTCACACTCGGGGCCGTGCTATCTCCACCACGCTCTGCAAGTGTCACATCTCCCGTGCCAAACAACGACTTCAATTCCTCACTAAAACTCAAAACCATCGTCGTCGCACTCGAAAAAGAAAAATCATCAAAGCTCGGGGCCACCGTGTCATACGTCAAACTCTTCGTCCATACACCACTCGCAGATCCCTCGTTCCCATTCCCGTCCTTCACCGCTTCCCGACCCAATATAACATCATACGTCCCGTCTTCAGGCTCTCTGTTCAAAGTCAACACCACCTTCGTGCGATCTTCATTCGCCAAACCCTGATTCACAAATGACACGTCCGTCACACTCGGAACTCCACCACCACCCTGCCTCGTCAGCGATACAGAACTCAATCCAAATATCGAACCCAAATCCTCACTAAAGGTCAACTCAACCTTCGTACTGCTCAAAAACCTAAGACTATCAAACGTCGGAGCCACCGTGTCCACCTTGTCCGTCTCCGTCTCAAGCCAAGTATCCACACTTCCCGCAAAGTTAGAACCTCGATCCACTACCTTGTCCGATTTCACGCGCAACTTGTAAAATGAACCCTCATCTATCGCTTCTTGCAATACCAAACGGACAGTCTTACGATCCTCAACCCCATCCCTTACAACCCAACTCACACTCGTAATAGTCACAGAGACCTTCGCCACATTATTTGCAGAACTTCCCTTCAAAACCTCAAAATCTCCCGCCGTCAACTCAGTCAGCAATTCCTCACTAAACAAAATCTCAAATGCCTTGCCCGCCTTATCCACCTTCAGAGCCGCTATCTCTCCTTCACTGTCTTTGCCCAATGTAGGAAGCGTCACATCATACACATGCTCCGCCGTAAGACTCCCGGCCGCATTCCCCTTTGCATCCACCACTCCCGTCAAAGTCACAGAATAAACTCCCTCAACCAAAACATCATTCGCCGTGATCACTATCTTCGTCTTGTCATTTCCCGATCCGTACGCAAGCGTCGCACTCACCCCCAACGCCTGACCATCCTTCAATACAACCGCACTCACACCACCAAGAGAACCCAATGCCTCGTCAAAAGACACGATCAATTCCTTCAATTGACCGTCCACACGACCCAAAACCAAAGAATTACTCGCCAACTCAGGCGCCTTCGTGTCCAAACCATTCACACTAAACTCCGTCGTCAAAGAACCAGACTGATTCCCTTTCAAATCCGTCAATCCTCCCGTAATCTCAACCTTCAATACATAGTCAGAACCACGCGACAACGCATTCTTCAACGTCAACTCAAGAAAATATCCACTCTCACTCGAACCCACCAAATTCACACTTTCCACCTCCAAAACCGTATCCCCACGCGTCACCCTCACGTCTCCCACTTCAGGTACACTATCCAAACTCTCGCTCAAAGATAGTCTCAGCGTATCCTTCTTGCTCTCTCCTATACCCGCCTCGCCCGTACTGTGACCAGACGACACAAAGGCAGGCGGCTTCGTGTCTATCCTCAACGACGGCGTCGCACTGTTAATGCCATTGTCAGAAAATGTAAACGCTCCCTCATCAAACGAAAGCGACAAATCATCATCCTCAGGAAACTCTCCAAACAAAAATTTTACTCCCCCGTCAGACGTCAATTCATAACTCAACGGCTTCTTACCCCCAAAATTAACCTTATCCAAGTCAACCTTCGTCACTCCCTTCACAAACTTCAACGTAATCGCCTTATCCGCCTTGCTCACACTCGGATTCGCATTCTGAGCCAATGAAACCTCAACCGGATCAGGAGTCACACCACCACCGCCTCCTCCGCTACCACCTCCACTGCTCCCTCCACCACACGCAACCAACATCAATCCCAATGCAGAAAGGGAAACTCCAGAACGTACACGACCCAAACTCCTGGTTCCCACAACTCCCAAATGACCAAATTCTCTCAAAATCCTCATGCTCTTCTCCTGCTCCAAAAAACATTAAATACCTCAAAATCAAGGTACAAAAAGACGGAAATTTCATCCCGTTCTCAACTGTGCAAATTCCAACACAATACAAAATCCAACCCCAATTATCACCCCGAAAAATGTATGACGGATTGTAGGCCCCCCATATTCTTAAAACAACCAAAAACATCTCAATTCTTGTTTTTCATCCTAACGAAACCGTGATACACTCCCTCAGACTCGGTGTTGCTATTGCTATATAAAAACTCTATCCTCCACGCACACCAACAACTCCTACCCCACAAGTCAAAAAATCTCATGAAACCACACATCATCATCGACAACCTCCAATACAATAACTGGTCACCAAAAATCTTTGAACAACTCGTAAAAGGCCAAGTTTCCGCCGTGCACGCCACCATCGCCTACCACGAAGACTTCCAAGAAACCATACTCAATATCATACAGTGGAACCGCTTCTTCCAAACTCATCACGACAAAATCTTACGCGGTTCTTCTCACCACGACGTCATCAAAGCCCAAAAATCAAAAAAATGTGCCATCTTCTTCGGATTCCAAAATCCATCCCCCATCGAAGACCATATCGGACTCGTCGAAGTCTGGCACCAACTCGGCGTCCGCTTCATGCAACTCTCATACAACAACCAAAGCCTACTCGCTACCGGATGCTACGAACAAAACGATCCCGGCATCACGCGCATGGGAAAAGAAGTCATCCGCGAAATGAACCGCGTCGGAATGGTCGTCGATATGAGCCACTCCGCCGAAAAATCTACGCTACACGCCATCGAAATCTCTTCAAGACCCATCGTCATCAGCCACGCAAATCCCGCTCAATGGCACGAGGCTCGACGCAACAAATCCAATACCGTCCTCAAAGCACTCGCAGAAAGCAACGGCATGATCGGCTTCTCCCTCTACCCACACCACCTCAAAAATCAATCCCAATGCTCCCTCGAAAGTTTCTGCTCCATGATAGCCCAAACCGCAGAAATTATGGGCGTACACTCCATCGGACTCGGATCAGACCTATGCCAAGACCAACCAAACTCCGTCGTCGAGTGGATGCGGAACGGCACTTGGACACGAACCCTCGATTTCGGCGAAGGATCCCCCGATAACCCCGGATTTCCTGATATGCCCTCATGGTTCCAAGACAATCGAGACTTCCTCAATATCCATAAAGGCCTCAGAGACGTCGGCTTCTCAGAACAAGACGTCAACCTCATCATGGGCGAAAATTGGCTACGCTTCTACGAACAGTCCTTCTCGCCCCAAAATCAAAACAATCTCTAAAACCCTTTCCCCTCCTTGAATCAACCCTCAAATCCTGTTACCATCCTCCCCGTCATGTTCGCTGTATACTTAAAAAACTTTATCGCTTGCCTCATCACAAGCCTCTCCCTCGCTGGAGCTTTCTTCCTCCTCGCAGGACCCATACCCGCTGCCGCCGCTTTCCTCATCGGAATCGGAATCAATGTCCTCGTCTTTTACAACTCTCACCGCATCATCAACGCCTTCTACGCTCCCATCATCGTCTCACCAGAATCCGCTAAAGAACTCTACGTCATACTCGCAGACCTCTCAAAAGCCGCCAAGATATCCCTACCCATCCTCTACGCTTCCGCCTCTCCTCAACCCAATATGTCCGTCATCTCACGCAAAAATGAACACAAAATCATCATCTCAAAAAATGTCATCCAACTCCTCGATAGACGAGAACTTCACGCCATGCTCGCGCACCACGTCGCTTACATCGCCTCAGGAACCGTGCAACACAAATCATACGTCGCCTGCATCGCCTCCCTTCCCGTATTCTTCATCTACCTCGGTATCTTCTTCGCTTCCTTCGGCGGAAAACCTACCCACAAAGCTCCACAATGGATGACAACGCTCTTCCAACCCGTCTCTTGGTTCTCCCACGCCATCGCCTTCATCTGCCAAAATAAAAAAAATACCGCACTCATCGATATACTCGCCATCACCATCGGAGCCCACGCCGCAAGCTACTTCAAAGGTATCAACAAAATCTCTATCGCTTCCTCAAGAATAAAAGACCCCCAAGTCTCCCTCTTCCCAGCCCTTGCAACTCTCTACATCACACCCCCCATCTCCTTCAAACGTCTCAATATCGGCGTACCCGTCGCAGAACGACTCACAAAACTCAGAAATAATCTCGAGTCTTCCGGCTCTCGTGTCCCCGCAAAAACCGCAAAAAACAAAAAAACTTCCTCGGCTTCACGAGGCACCCCAAGAAAACGTCCCGGTGTCGCAAGCGGACCTTCGCGTTCTCGACCCCGGTAGATAAACCACTCCCGCCCTCTACGCCCCGCATCCTTGATGCCTCGCCACGCTATAAGCCCGAATCGTCCGACCAGGTCATCAAAATATCCACGCCCTCCTCGCCCCCAAAAACAAAAGATTTCGACACGCCCTCGTGCGACAAAGAAGAATCATCCTCAAAAGATGCCGCCGTCACCCCCAAATCAAACATATCAGTCACCATGTTGCCCGCATCATCTGTTGCCGTAACCGTAATCTCAATATCTCCCGCAGAACCCGCAGGCACATAAGCCGAATACAAACGTCCTCCTCCCACATCAAATAACCACGGAATCGCTCCTGTCCACGTGAAACTGTACGTCAAAACATCTCCCACATCCGCATCCGTAAACGTTCCCGCAGGAACCCGAAAATCAAAACCATCTCCCTCCATCGCCGTCTGATCCGCAATTCCACGGGCCACCACAGGAGCATGATCCCACACATCAAGCACATGAAACATCACATCATGCGTCAACGTCCGCACTCCCACAGACACTTCCACCGCAAACTCATAAACACCATCCAAATTCGCATCAGTCGACATCTCAAAGTCCGGCGTCGATATAAACATCAACTGACCCGTCGCGTTTATGCTCACATCTCCACTGTCCGTTCCCGAAACACTGTAGGCCGCCGTCTCCCCCGCTCCCAACACCACTGAAAAATCATACGACACATCCCGATCCTCCTCCACATAAATGTCAGAACCCCAGTCCATCGTAAGAACCAACGCCTCATTCGTCACGTCCACCACCATCACCGTCACCTCAACCGTGCTGTAACGACCTCCGCTTTGCGCCCTCACATCAAACGTATAACTCGACACATCCTCAAAATCTAAGGCCTTACGCGTATAAAGACTGTTCCCCATACTCCCTCCAAGTCCTCCATCCTTAAAATAAAATAATGTACTCTCCGTTCTGTCCACCACAGAATAATATATAGTATCACCGTCCGCATCACTCGCAGAAACCGTACCCACCAACGTGTCCTCCCCATTCTCCGCCACCATAAAATCATACATCGTAGAGCCAAAAACAGGCGGACTCACCCCACCTCCCACCGCAGAAAATGAAATCATAAAACTCGTAGTAAACGTATTCCCTCCCCCGTCATCCACGTCAATCGTCACCGTATAAGGTGACGCCGTCTTCGCATCACTCGGCACAGGCTGACTCACAATCGTTCCCCTTATGTTCGCCGCACTCCTTATATGCGGATCATTCACCGAATTCCCATCACTCACACGCAACCAAGACGTATCCGTCGTCGCAGAAATACCCGTAATCATAATCTCATACATGTTCGAAAGAATCACACCCTCGGGATCATATATCCAATCAAGCGGGACATACCATCTCACATCACTACCACCTATCACACTGCCTCCCTTCACAAACGTAAGATCAGGCAACGCCGTCACTCCAGGGATAAAACGCGGCGCCTCATTCTCCTCAATCTCCAACATCAAACCATGAACCACATGCTCATCCGGAAAACCCGTCCTCGAAGATGTCCCCACCACCGTCACCTCGTGAACCGCTCCTCGCAAAAAAGCATTAGACAATGTCCACGTAGACAATAACGACAGCTCACCACTCGCAGAGTCAATCATATAAAGATCACTGTCCCTGCCATAAAGCATAAAACTGTACGTACTCCCTGCATCAGCACCAGACAGCATAAACGTATGTATACTATCCCTGTTCAATGACGTCACATCCACCATCAAAGGTGCCGCTCCCCCGTCAAGAATAGGACGCTCCGACACATCCTCCAAGACTACGTCAAAATCAAAACGTGTCTCATCCGTACGCGACATCGCCAATATCGTCAGCGAAAAAGTCTTGTCTCCGTTCGCGTCCAACGACGGCGACTCCTCAAAATTCAATCCCATCGACGAAATCGCAAAATCTCCCGTCAAGGACGACACACTAAAATAACCATTAGGCTCTCCATTAAGAACCAAACTGTACGTCACACGATCAAGAGCGTCCGAATCCGTCGCCAAAAAACGATACAATATACTATCCGTGAAATTTTCTAACAATCGAATAATCATAGGCGTACCCGTCATAAATTCAGGAACACCCGCATTGTCCGACGCCTCCAACATAAACACCACCGTCTCAGATACAGACAAACCTCCAGAATCCATCGCCGTCACCGTCACAGACAAATCTTCCGCCCTCACATCATTCACACCCCCCGGATTCTCAAGACCCACAACACGACCAGAAACGACTCGAAACTCTCCTCCCGCCGTCAACTCAAGCCAAGACGGAAGCAGCGTCGTCGCATAAGTAAGCATATCTCCCGCATCCTCATCACTAAACAATAACGATATGTCAAAAGCCGCCGGAGTCAATCCCTTCTTCCACGTCACAGAGGTCGTCCCTCCCGTAAGCATAGGAGCCTCGTTCACATTCTGAACACTCACAGCCAAATCCGTCGTAATATCATCATCCGACGTCATCGCCCTCACCGTCAAATCATAAACTCGCGTGCCCGCATCACTCCTAGACACCTCAAAATCAGGCGATACCATAAAAGTAATCTCCCCCGTACCCGAAATACTAAACAATCCCGCATCCGCTCCCTCCAACATATACGTCACCGTATCCCCGTCTACATCCGTCGCAGATAACGTCCCCACCGCCGTCGTGTTCTCATTCACAACCACCGTCATCGTTCCCGTATCATAACTCACCCCAGAAGATACAAACGAATCAAAGCTCAACACCTCATTCACATTCAATAACATCACCCTCAAAGTCTCCACCATCTCCAACGAACCGTCAGAAACCTTAACCTCCAACTCATACTCATTGTCCCGATCCGCATCTCCCATCGCCTCAAAATCAGGCTTCGCCATAAAGCGTAACTCACCACTGCTCTCTCCCACCACAAACAATCCACGATCAGAACCTCCTGAGATCGAAAACATCAATACATTCCCCGCATCAGGATCCGTCCCCATCAACGTCGTCAATACCGTCGTCGCTTCCTGCTCCTCATTATAATCTATACTCCCCACAAATCCCACAAACGACGGGGCCTCATTCTCTCCCTCTACCTCCACATCCAAACTGTACGTCACCGCCGACGTCGTGCCATCACTCGCCTCCACCTCCACCTTGTACACATTGTCGCCATCCGCAGAATTAGGCATCTCAAAGTCCGGACTCACCTTAAAACGCAATTCTCCACTATCCATATCCAACGAAAATAATCCGTCATCCGCTCCTCCCGACAATCGATACGTCACCGACGCCATCTCAGGATCCTCCGCCTCAAACATCTTCACCACATCCGAAGACGGCTCATTCTCCGTCCACATCACAAGTGGCACCACTCCCATAAATACAGGACGCTCGTCCTCATTCAATACCGTCACCACCACCTCATGCTCACGTTCATTCCCCGCAAATCCATCAGAAACCAATACCTTCAACACATACGCATTCGAAACACCCATAGACTCCGACATCTCAAAATCTCGCGAAGACACAAACGTCACCTTCACCCCACCCATATCCTCAGTCAAAGTAAATAAATTATCATCCGCTCCCCCATTCTTCATATACGACAAAACCCCACCCTCAGGGTCTTCCGCCTTCACAAAGGCAAGATCACCACCAGACGGAGCATTCTCCAATACAGAAACCGCCGTCCGCGCACTGCTATACTCCGGAGCCTCGTTCTCGTCCCCTATCTCCACGCGCAAACTACGACGCGTCGTCTTCCCTCCCGATAACGCCTCCACCTCCACATCATACGAAGAACGATCCTCAAAATTAGGCGAAGTCAAAAAATGTAACTGTCCCCCAGAATCTACAGAAAAATCCGTAGAACCCTTCGTCACACTGTACATCACAGAATCCCCCTCAGGATCTCGTGCCTCAAAAGATTCCACAAGTCTCGTCGTAGGAGAATTCTCATCCACACTCACCCTCTCCCTCATACCCAAAAATACAGGTCCCTCATCCACATTGTCCAACTTCACCTTCACCTCGTAATCCTTCGACTCACCCTCAGAATTCACGCGAAGAACCAAATTATACTCTCGCTCCTTCTCGTAATCCCGCGAAGACACATCCTTAAACCTTAACTCTCCCAAATTCGATACAGAAAATAATGAACCATCCTTATCCGGCAAAATCTCATAACCCACCAAAGAACCAGGCAATAAACCCGCCACAGAAAAATCTCCCACACCAGAATTGTCTCCATCAGACGATACCTCCTCCGGGATGTTCACCTCCACATTCTTTCCCCCATCTCCTCCCAAACCATCAGACGTTAACTGCTCGCGCAAATCATCTCGAAGAAAACTCAAAGGACGAATCGCAAGCCCTATCGCTCCATAATAATAATCTCCCTTGCAACCCACCAATAACAACGACAACGCCGTCGTCGATAGCAAAAAACTTCCACCACGCCTACCAACATACCTCAACCCGCTCAACCTCATCAACATACTCTATCCCTCGTCCCAACCTCCTCACTCGCTCCCTAAATCAACTATAAAAGACCCTCGTCGTCCATCACAAACTCTACACCCAAAACACTCAAATCAAAATCATCTCCCCAATCATCACCGTCGTCTACAGACGGGGTAGGCAACACAACCGCTATAAGCTTTGCACCATTAAAAGATGCATCACCCCCAGGACTCGTATCAAGAAACATATCATTCCTATACACAAAATTAAATGTATTGTTCAACGCATTTCCTGCCCTATCTCCTACATACCAAGTCGTCGCCGTCAACGGATTGTCATCAAACATAAGCTCTATACTCACCATGTCTCCATCTTCAAGAGTCAACATGTTCATAAAATTAATAGCATATCCCTGCTTATGCACCACACTCCTATCCGGAATATCTCCCACATGCTGACGATCAATACGATCCGCATAGTTCGTCGTCACCCTCGTCACCGCATCCTCCACATTAAACGTCACGTGATTCGTAAACATACCATCCGTGCCACTACGTACCCATATATCTTCTCCTGAACCATCATCCACTGGAGCCCAAGCTCCCGATGACCAACCGTCCGCAAAGAAAATAAGCTCACTGACTTGTACCCCCCCAGAACCATCCGCCAAACCATAAATCAACGCACTGCGAAATACTGGATCAACCCTATCCACCGTAAACATCAAAAATTGCTCATTCGGCGTCAAGGCCGTAAACCTATCATTATAAAGATTAATCTTATAGTACACATCATAGTACTGATCCGACGTCGCTACCGTATCCTTGTCCGCCACCGCACCCAAATTATACACCAACTCCACTTCCAACTTGTTGCCCGCCGCAAACATAGCTCCCGCACTCGGAACTCCAAGAGCACTAAATGTCACCTCTAACGCTTCCCTACCCGTAACCAAGGGATCCGATGCATAGTATACTTCCGCCGGATTCATAAAACTTCCATCCGGATTCTTCAACGCTCCCACCTTCGCCCTCTCTTCCACAATCTCAACCCGAGTCACATCTCCCCACGTCACCTCACTTCCAAATACTTCAAAACCAAGCACAAACTCACCCGCCATACCATCATCTCGACCTTGCGTAATGCCATTCGCCGGATGCAAATCCGTAGTCGTACTGTCCAAACCTATCACAAGAGCAGGACCCAAACCCAAATTATGCACAACATCAAGAACCACACTCTCCAATGTCGTCTCATTTCCCGCAGCATCCGTTATCTTAAACAAAATATACGTGTTCTCAGGATCTCCATACGTATCCGCAAAAACGACACTATGCTTAATGCTAACATCCACCTGATTCATTCCCGCTCCCTGTGTCAAACTGTCCACGTTCATAAATACACCCGTAGTCGGGACAGTCCGCGACACCACCACCGCATAATCCACCGCAACAATATTCTGCGACTCCAATACATAATGCAACGATAGATTAAGATCCTTAAACATTCCCTCCACGTAATACACTCCGTCCGTAAATGGCGTCAATGAAATCACAGGACCCACCGTTCCAGACACAATGCCCACATTGTCAATCGCCGTCGTCGCATTCCATACAATCATCGTGTCTACCGTAAACGTCAATCCAGGCGACATCGCCGTAGCATCATACGCACGCGCATTGCCAAACTTATCTCGCGTCGAAAGCGCACGAACCTCATAAGTCCCGTCTCCAAGCATATCTCCCGCCATCAACCCCAAATTCGCTCCCGTAAGAACATCCCCATTCATAAAATCTCCCGTAAAAGAACTCACCGTACCAGGAAGAGTACCCGTGCCCGCACGAATCTCAAACTCAATCTCTACATCTTCTCCAAGACTCGATAAAGTCCATTCCAAAGAACTGCTGTTCGCCATCGTGTAGCCGTCGTCATTCCTATGTCCCGTATCAGAAGACGACGACAGCATAATCGTCGGAGCCCCCGGAGGTGACAGATCAAACTCAAGATCCGTCTCAAGATTCTCTCCCATCGCCGTCGCCGCATCCTGCAATACGCCACTCAACAGTTGAAGCCTGTGCAACGACGTCATATCCAACGCTCCAAAGGCCGCCGTCGTCAACGTCAGCGTCAACGTATCCCCCGTAATCATCGGCGTACCCGCAATCGAATTCAATATCTCATTCGTTCCCATATCAAACAACTTAAAATCTTCCCCTCCCAACATCTCTCCTCCCGCCGTGATCTCCGCAATCGTATTAATAAACTTAATCGTAAGCTCCCTCGTCGCACTGTCCACCATGATCGATTCCACCACCGGCAAATAAGAATTCATTGCCGTCGTATCCGCAAAATTATTCGCATCATTTCCCGCTTTGTCCCGGACAAGATCACTCAATCCAGACGTATACGACACCGTCACCATATCCGTACTCAACACATCATTGTTAAGATAAAACCTCACCACAGAACCCAATATCTCCGCCATCATCGCCGTGTCCAACGGATCCACCTTAAATGTACCACCCGCATCCGCATGCTTCACCGTAAATTGTGACAAATCCGGCGACATCGACCACAAAGCTTCATCAAACTCTACCAACACTATCCTCGTGCCTATCAACGCCTTCACAGGATCCGCCGCCGCAAGAGACGGTCCCTCCAAATCCACTTCAAACGTCAACATGTTCCCAGATTCCGTCATGTTCGTTCCGTCATCATGGTACGCCGTCACCGTCACCGTCTCTCCGTGCATCAAGTCAAGGGCCACAAAATTCGCCGCATCCAACATAATATCCCACGTCAAGCCCGGCGTGCCATCCACCTTGACCGTATTCGTACCGTTCGTAAGCTCAATGTATATATCCGTCGTATCCGCTCCCGCTCCCGCAGAACCCGTAACCGAAAATTGTATCGTGCCGTCCTCCTCATCCCCATTAATAAACAAATCACCATTAAAATTACTCACAACCACCGGAGACGGAGGATCATCCAAAGTCGGTGCAGAAGGCGCCAGCGTATCAAACGTCAAGACAAATGCCACATTCGGTGCAGAACTTCCTCCAGGCGTTCCCGCCGTATCAAGACCAAATACATTACCCCCAAATGACAACATCAAGTCATCAACCTTCGGAAGCTGCAGTCCTACAGTCTGGAA
>CAKMZR010000010.1 GCA_929200455.1 uncultured Alphaproteobacteria bacterium
CCGCTAAGCTGCGTCGCGCACAAGACGAAGCCGAAAAAGCTCGACCCTACTTCGATCGCATGAGTGCTATGCTCGAACAAGTCAGACTCTCAGCTTCCATTCCTTCGTCCCTTTCCGCTTTCCATGCAGACGAAAACAGTCCCCACATACTCATGATATTAATCACAAGCGACCGAGGCCTTTGTGGTCCCCTAAATTCCAGTCTCTTCAAAGCCACACAACTCGCAGAAAGTCAGTGGCGAAATCAAGGAAAAGAAATCTCCTATATCACCGTAGGACGAAAAGGAAGTGATTATATCCGTCGAAATAATCCTGACGCCCTCGTCGCATCCCATCACAACCTCAACGTACCCACCCCTCGCTATGAAGGCGCCCAAACCCTCGCAGAGAACATCCTCAAAACCCTAGAAGAAAAAAAATACTCTCGCTGCTTCCTTTACTACAACCGCTTCGTCTCCGCTATCCAGCAAAAAGTCGAAGAAGTCTCCCTACTGCCCCTCGGCGGCAAAAATTCTGACGAAAACCTTACCAAAGACCATAATGTCGTCATAGAATACGAACCCAACGCTGAAGACCTCCTCAAAGTCCTTCTCCCAAAAGCCCTCGAAACCACACTGTACACCTCACTTCTCGAATCTTTCGCTTCCGAACAAGGAGCACGCATGACCGCCATGGACAGTGCAAACAGAAACGCCGGCGACATGATCGACAAACTCACCATCACCTATAACCGTAGCCGTCAAGCCAATATCACAAACGAACTCATTGAAGTGATATCCGGTGCCGCAGCTGTCTGACAACAAACCCCTAAATATGGAGAAAATCATGAATACTGTACAACATGTAGGACACATCGCTCAAGTCATGGGTGCCGTCATCGACGTCACCTTTGATGAAGGAACCCTACCCCGCATCCTCTCTGCTCTTGAGACCACCAACGAAAATCAACGCCTGGTACTCGAAGTCGCACAGCACCTCGGCGAAAATACCGTCCGCTGTATCGCCATGGATGCAACAGAAGGACTCGTACGAGGACAAAAAGTCACCGGAACCGGGGAACCCATCACCGTCCCCGTCGGAAAAGAAACCTTGGGACGCATCATGAATGTCGTTGGAGAACCCATCGACGAAAGAGGCGAAATCAAATCCGCTTCCAAGGCTTCCATCCACGCCCTGCCCCCAGGATTCACCGACCAAGCCACAGAAACAGAACAGCTCGTCACCGGCATTAAAGTCATCGACCTCCTCACCCCCTACCCTAAAGGCGGAAAAATCGGACTCTTCGGCGGTGCCGGTGTCGGAAAAACCGTCCTCATTATGGAACTCATCAACAATATCGCCAAAGGACATGGCGGCTTTTCCGTCTTCGCCGGTGTCGGAGAACGTACACGTGAAGGCAATGACCTCTACCACGAAATGATCGAATCCGGTGTCATCAACCTTGACGGAGACTCCAAAGTCGCCTTGGTTTACGGACAAATGAACGAACCTCCGGGAGCTCGTGCACGCGTCTGTCTCACCGGACTTACCCAAGCCGAATACTTCCGCGACCAAGAAAAACAAGACGTCCTCTTCTTTGTCGACAATATCTTCCGCTTTACACAAGCGGGTTCCGAAGTCTCCGCACTTCTCGGACGTATCCCTTCTGCCGTTGGATACCAGCCTACCCTCGGAACCGATATGGGCTCCATGCAAGAGAGAATCACTTCCACCAAAGACGGATCCATCACTTCCGTTCAAGCCGTGTACGTGCCTGCTGATGACCTCACAGACCCCGCTCCTGCAACCACCTTTAGCCACCTCGATGCCACCACCGTTCTTTCACGGGCCATCGCTGAACAGGGCATCTATCCCGCCGTCGACCCCCTCGATTCATACAGCCGAATCCTAGAACCGGGCGTCGTCTCCGAAGACCATTACCAAACCGCACGGCGAGTCCAAGAAATCCTTCAGTCCTACAAAAACCTTCAGGAAATTATCGCCATCCTCGGAATGGACGAACTCTCAGATGAAGACAAACTCACCGTCGCTCGGGCTAGGAAAATTCAACGATTCCTCTCTCAACCCTTCTTCGTCGCAGAAGTCTTCACCAGCGTCCCGGGACGTTTTGTCGGTCTCGAAGATACCATCAAGGGTTTCTCCGCCATCATCAACGGAGAATGTGATGACGTACCTGAAGCCGCATTCTACATGACGGGAACACTCGAAGAAGTCTACGAAAACGCCAAAAAACTCGCCGCAGAAATGGTCTGATGCATGATCCAGTTTGAGCTCCTCACACCCAGAAAAACATTCCTCGCAGATGAAAGAGAAATGATTATCGTCCCCGGAGTCGAAGGCGATATGGGCATACTTCAAGGCCATTCTCAACTCGTCTCACGCCTCAGACCCGGAATGGTCGTCGCCCACGCTTCCGTGAAAAACAACGAAAGACGATCTTTCTTCGTCCAAGGCGGCTTCGTCGAAGTCAATCCCGACAGAGTCTCCATCCTCGCAGAAGATATCGCAGACCTCAACGAAACCCTACCCGCCGCCGTCGATGCCCAAATTGAAGCTTGCAAAAATGAAAAAGAACGAGAGTGGCTTCTTGCTCTCCAAGAAATCATCAAAAATCCTCCCTACCCTCTTGACTGAATAAACGCTTTATCACCCCCATGTCAGAAGAATCTATACGGAATATCCTCGCCTCCATTCAGGACATCAACCCCAATTCCAATATTCTAGAGGCAGGGAGAATCCACCACATCGACGCAAGCGAAGAGCGAATCTATGTCCTCCTCTCCGTACCCGCCGAAAATGTCCCCCAATTCCACCCCATTCGTGAACAAGTCGAAACACGACTCAAAGAACTGTATCCCCAGAAAAACATCCTCGTCGGAATGACCGCAGTCAAAAACAATCCCGAACCACAAAACCCGCCTCAAAAACTCTCCTCACCTTTTCCCGCTCGCAGGATTGTTGCCGTCGGTTCCGGAAAAGGTGGCGTCGGAAAATCTACCGTCTCCCTCAATCTCGCCGTCGCACTTGCAAATCAACACAACTTAACCGTCGGACTCTTAGATGCAGATATTCACGGTCCCTCCATTTCTCATCTCATGAAAAACCACAAACGACCCCCCATCGAAAACAAAAAAATTATACCCTTCAATCGCTGGAACATTCATGCCATGTCTTTGGGTATGCTCCTAGAACCTGAAGAACCTTCCGTTCTGCGGGGCCCCATGATGGGACGTGCTGTCGAACAAATGCTTGATGACGTTGCGTGGCCCCAACTCGACATCCTCGTCATCGACTTCCCTCCGGGAACAGGCGATGTCCACCTCTCCACCGCAAGAAAAATCCATATCGATGGTGCAATCATCGTCTCGACCCCCCAAGACCTCGCGTTGCTCGATGCCCGCAAAATGATCGCCATGTGCGAAAAACTCAACCTGCCCGTCATCGGTTGCATCGAAAATATGGCCGGATTCATATGCCCTCATTGCGGAGAAGAAACTTCCATCTTCGGAAAAAATGGCGTACAACATCATGCAAAAAAACTCGGACTGCCCTACCTCGGGGCCATTCCCCTCCAAATGGATATCAGAACCTCAAGCGATGAAGGACAATGCCTCATCGTCGAAGACTCACAACACCCCCTGTCCCTTGCCATGGCACGCATCACAGATGCCCTCGTCAGCTCACTCAATCTGTCTCAGACAACATCATAAGTATCTTTCATGAACTCCATCGTCATCAAGGGAGCCAAAAGCCATAACCTCAAAAATGTCTCCATAAGCATACCGCGACATAAACTTATCGTCATTACCGGACTTTCGGGCTCCGGGAAATCTTCCCTCGCCTTCGACACCATCTACGCAGAAGGACAACGACGATACGTCGAAAGCCTCTCCGCTTACGCGCGACAATTCCTCGAACTCATGGCAAAACCAGACGTCGATTCCATCGAAGGACTCTCTCCCGCCATCGCCATCGACCAGAAAACAACTTCCAGAAACCCCCGCTCCACCGTCGGTACCGTCACAGAAATCTATGACTACCTCCGACTCCTATTCGCCAGAATCGGCGTGCCCACTTCTCCCGCCACCGGACTTCCCATCTCCTCTCAAACCGTCTCTCAAATGGTCGACAGCATCCTCGCTTTCCCGGAAGGACAAAAAATACTCCTACTCGCACCCATTGTTCGAGGCAGAAAAGGTTCCTACAGAAAAGAACTCACAGACCTCAGACAACAAGGATTCCAACGCGTCCAAATTAACGGAGAAATCCACCAACTCGACACCATCCCCTCTCTCGAAAAACAAAAAAAACACAATATCGAAGTCGTCGTCGACAGACTCTCTACCTCTCCCCATATCGAAGAAAGACTCGTCGACTCCATCGAAACCGCACTCAAACTCAGTGACGGACTCCTCTTCGTACAAAACTTCGACTCAAAAGAACAACAGATCTTCTCAGAACACTTCGCATGCCCCATCACAGGATTCACCCTCGAAGAAATAGAACCCAGACTCTTCTCCTTCAATAGCCCCTTCGGAGCTTGCTCTCAGTGCGACGGACTCGGAACCGTCATGGGATTCGATGAAGACCTCGTCGTCGCAGACAAAAATCTCTCCATAAAAAACGGAGCCCTCGCTCCCCTCAAAAATATTATGACGCAAAAAGATACCAGAATACTCGACTTCCTATGCAAAAAATATAAAGGCGATATCTCTAGCCCCTTCCGAAAACTTCCCGAAAAACTCCAACGCATCATCCTCTACGGCACTGACGATCCCATCTCCTTCTCCTTCCAAGATGACCTCGGACGAGAAAAACTATACTCCCAACCCTTCCCTGGACTCATACCCCTACTCGAAGAACGCTTCGCCAAAAATAAAGACAACGATTACCTGCAAAACTTCACACGACCTCAAATTTGCAAAATGTGCAAAGGACAACGACTCAACGAAAAAGCTCTTTGCGTCAAAATAAATGAAAAAAATATCAGCAATATCACCAGCCTTTCCGTCTTCGAATGTCTCGATTGGATCAAACGTGCACCCAAATTCCTCTCTCAGCAACAACGAGAAATCGCTCAACGAATCTTACGCGAAATCAGTGAGAGACTCTCCTTCCTCGAACGTATCGGACTCGGATACCTTTCCCTCTCTCGCATGAGCCGCACCCTCTCAGGCGGCGAAAATCAAAGAATCCGACTCGCATCACAAATCGGTTCCGGACTCACAGGCGTCCTCTACGTCCTCGATGAACCCTCCATCGGACTCCATCAACGCGATAACGCCAAACTCATCTCTACCCTACTCCAACTGCGAGACCTCGGAAATACCGTCATCGTCGTCGAACATGATCAAGACACCATCTCTCATGCTGATTTCATCGTCGACCTCGGACCCAGAGCCGGAAATCACGGCGGAGAAATCGTCGCAAAAGGCTCTCTCGCCCAAATTAAAAAAAGCAAAAAAAGCCTCACAGGACTCTACCTCTCAGGCAAAAAAAGCCTCAAAGTCCCTCCAACACGACGCATAGCCCCCCAAAAAAGCACCAAATCACACATCCAAAAATTACCACAAAACATTCCTCACATCACCATCTCTCAAGCCCATGGCAATAACCTCAAACATGTAGACGCCCTCATACCCCTTCGCGTCATGACCGCCATCACCGGAGTCTCAGGAAGCGGAAAATCAACCCTCATCAACCAAACCCTCCTCCCCGCTCTCGACAACCTCATCAACGCAAATCATAACTTCGTACTCCCCCACGAAGCCATCTCAGGCATCGATACCATCAACAAAATTATCAAAATCGACCAGTCCCCCATCGGAAGAACACCACGATCAAATCCCGCCACCTACACCGGACTCTTCACGCTCATCAGAGAATGGTTCGCAGCCATGCCCGAAGCAAAAACAAGAGGATACTCCTCCAGCAGATTCTCTTTCAACGTAAAAGGCGGACGATGCGAAAAATGTCGCGGCGACGGACTCATCAAAATCGAAATGCACTTCTTACCAGAAGTCTACGTCTCTTGCGACGAATGTCACGGAAAACGATACAACCGCGAAACACTCCAAATCCTATACAAAAATCTATACTCCATCTCCGATGTCCTCAATATGACCGTCGATGAAGCCGCAAAACTCTTCCACGCCATGCCGGAAATCAATAGAAAACTCGAAACACTACGCAGCGTCGGACTCGGTTATATCAAACTCGGACAACAAGCAACCACCCTTTCTGGCGGAGAAGCTCAACGAATCAAACTCAGCAGAGAACTCGGAAAACGTCCCACAGGCGACACCATCTACCTACTCGATGAACCCACAACAGGTCTCCACTTCAACGATATCGATATGCTCCTACAAGTACTCCATAAACTCGTCAACGAAGGCAATACCATCATCATCGTCGAACACAACCTCGACATCATCAAAAATGCAGACTGGATACTCGACCTCGGACCAGAAAGTGGACACAACGGCGGACACATCATCGCTGCAGGAACTCCAGAACACGTCGCAAACATCAAAAAAAGCTTCACAGGACAGTTCCTCGCCCCCCTGCTCACCAAAAACTAAACCCAAAATCTCATGCCTCCTCAAACCCCAAGAAAAGTCGTTCTCGATACAGAAACCACAGGAATCAATCCTCAAAACTCAGGAATCATCGAAATCGCAGCCATAGAACTCATAAACAATAACCCCACCGGAAATTTCTATCAACAGTACATCAATCCCCATAGAGAAATCGAAAAAGGCGCCTTCGATGTACACAAAATTAGCAACGAATTCCTACAAGATAAACCCTCTTTCAAAGACATCATACAAGACTTCCTCGACTTCATCTCTTCAGATACCCTCATCATCCATAACGCCGATTTCGATATTAGCATGATCAATACGGAACTCTCGCGTATAAACCTCAAACCAATCCAAAACGATTGCATCGATACCCTCATCACCGCTCAACGAAAACTTCCTGGACAAAAACATAGTCTCGACGCCCTGTGCAAATTCTATAATATCGATACCAGCAGAAGACAAGTCCATAGCGCCCTCGTCGATGTCCAACTCCTCTCCCAAGTCTACGCCCAACTCGTCGGACAACAACAACAACAATTCTCATTCTCAGATGACAACCCCTTCCGCGAAGAACTCAAAAACAAACACGTCACAGGAAATCAAATCATCAAAAAACCTTCAGATGAAGAACAACAAAAACATCAACTCTTCATCAAAGACCACTTCCCCTCATCGTAAAAACTGTTGCGTGTACATCATACAAAGGTGTACACGATTTCTCTATATCCCGCTCTCGTCATAAGACGGAACTCCCCACACATCCTCACTATTGTCCAGACCTTCCGCAACAAAACCAGACAAAGAAAATGGTTCTTCCCCAAAAGAAGAAGTGCTATAGGTCGCTTTCCCCTCAAGAGAACCTTGCACCACATCTCCAGAAGCCTTGTCCACAAGACTCCCACTCAAAAACTCTATCTTGTACTCCCTGCCGTTCGTAAATGAACCTTCCACAACCACCTTAAACTTCTTGCCCTTCCCATAAGCATCAAGGACATTAATCTCCGTATCGCCCATCGTCACCTTGATCCTCGAGAAAATACCTACGCTCACATCCTTCGTAAAAGATACCTCAATCTCATTTCCAGAAACCAATGCCACCGGAGAAGAACCATCCAACAATAATGCAGAACCCTCAACCTCAACATCTCGAGAAAATGCCTTCGTATTCAAATTCCCTCCTTGTGCAAAGGCCCCCGCAAGAATAGAAACCGTGTATTTCTCCCCTTGCACAAAATCGACATTGCCATCCGTCTCTGTCAACTTCAAAATATGCTCGTCTCCATTCGTCGTCAAAAACTCTGCCGTCTTCCGAATAGACGTACTGCTTCCCTTCTTCGTAAACGCTATTTTGCTCGAGTCTAACGTCACACCCGCAAAACTTATGTTAAAGTAAAGACTCACCGTACCGTCCTCAGAAACCTTCACGCCCACCACCTCGTAATCATTCAAACCCGCATCTTCCGAACTCACTTTAAGTCCTCCCGTAGAAGTCCGCGCAGACAACACGCCTCCCGCAGAAACAAATGCTCCCTGATCCGCCGTAAATTGATACGTCACATTCGCAGAAATCGGATCATCCGCAAGCTGAAGATACACAACCGATGGCGAACGCTCGTCAATGAAAAAGCCCACGACACTCATACTCGGACTCGGGAAAAAACCCGCCGTGTACACGTAACTTATCTTGCTTACATCCACAGAAACTACCGCTTTCGACAACTTCAAAGTCACAAAACGTCCCTTAAATGTTTCCGATACCGTCTGCACCGTCAGCGATGACAAAGGATCCTCATAAGAAACACCCTCAATCTCACTCAAAGTTTCCTTGTTAGAACCATCCGTAAGACCTACCTTTATCACAAACGGGTTGCCGTCAAGAACGCCCGCTCCCTTCAATACCGTGCCCGGCACCGTATAGGTAAAGCGATAAGAACCGTCATCATTCGTAATCACAGGAGTCTCAGATGGCGTCACATCCGTCGTCCCTATCATCACAGTCGTAATCTTATCTCCCTTCCTCGCTACAAGATCAAAAGTTATCTCGCGCGAGGACACAACCTTCCCAAATGATGAACCCACAAGCCTTAATTCTGTCGGCTCAGGCGGAGCTTCCGTGTCCAAAACCCTCACCGTCAAATTCTTTGATGCACTCAGACCTCCAGTATCAACCACATTCACCGACACCTCATATTCACTGTCTCCGTCTGCATCCGACATCGCATCAAAAGAAGGAGGAGCAGCATTCCCCTTAAATTGAAGCTTGTAATTTCCTCCTTCTGCCTTTACCAACTCAAAAAACTGTCGATCCGCACCAGAAAGAGTCGGCACCAAACCCTGATCTTGGGCATCCTCATCAGAAACCGTAAGCCTATAAACAGGAAAAACATCAGCATCCTCTCCCACATCTATAACCGTCTTCTCGTTCTCTCCCTCCTTCGGCAATGTAATCTCAGGCGCTTCATTCACATCTTTCAACGTAACCTTAAGATTAAGCGTGTTCACCGCTCCACCCACACTCGTAGCCGTCACCGTCAACCAGTAAATGCGTTTTGCCGTCAATTCAAAATTCGGAGCCGCTCCACTCTTAAACGAAAGAGCTCCCGTCGTACTGTCAATATTAAATAAGTCACCATCTCCACCAAAAATTCCACCCCGTATCCCATACGTCACCTTCGTCCCTTCGCCAGGATCCGACTCCGTCAATACCGTCACAAAAGTACCCCTCACGTTCTCATCAACACTCACTTCCCACAAATCATTGCCTATCTGCACATTCGTCTGTGTCGTCGTCCGTGCAAACTCAGAACCTATATTATCCAACGTGTACGACACTGACACTTCGTCTTTCTTGCCAGAATGATCCGCAACAACCACCGTAAAATCATAAATATTGTTTCCACCCATATCCATAGGAGCCTCGTAATCAGGCAAAGACACAAAAGACACCTCTCCTGTCCGTGCATCAATCATAAACAAACCCGCATCATCTCCATTGCTCGCCTTCAAACTGTACGTAAGAAAATCATCCACATCACCGTCCGTCGCCACAAATCTTCCCACAAAAAAACGACCTTCAGGACCAGATAACGAAAAACCACCATCATTAGGTATGGTTTTCAATTCCTTGCCCCCACTATCCTCAACAGACATAAATACAGGTGTATGTTCATTCACATCATTCACCGTCACCAATACCCTATGTTCCGTCATCTCAAGACCCGCACTCGCAACCACCGTGAAATCATACAGATTAATATTCGAAACACTTTTCGGGTTCCCTCGGGGATTCTCATAGTCAGGGGCCGTCCGAAAAGTTACCTCACCCGTATTCATGTCAATCGTAAACAAACCCGAATCATCACTGTCAGACGTCTTCAAACTATACGTAATCGTTGCAGACGTCTCATCTCGCGCCTCAAAAGTTCCCACCGTCGTTACCCCCTCATTAATAGAAACAGATGACGACACACTTTCAAGAAATATAATCACATGATCAACCACCTCAACCGAAACCGTCTGTTCCGCCATCAAACTCCCATCCGATACCACCACCACAAAATTATACGTATTATCTCCTCCCATATCTCCAGGATTCTCATGATCAGGTGCCGTCTTAAATGATACCTCACCCGTGTCCATGTTAATCGTAAACAGACCCGCGTCATCTCCGTTGTTCGGCTTAAAGGAATAGGTCAACGTATCTCCCGCATCTTCATCACTCGCCGTAAAAAGACCCACCAAAGTCCTTCCCTCATTCAGGGTTTTCGATACAGAAGCTCCTTCGCCAAAAATGGGCGACTCGTTCTTATCCATCACCGTCACAGCCACCGAAACCTCATCAATAAACTCTCCGTCCGATGCCACCACCGTGAAATCATACGTGTTGTCTTCTCCCATATCCATAGCTTGCTCATAGTCAGGCGACGCTTTAAAAGATACCTCTCCCGTATTCTCATTAATCATAAACAATGACCCATCATCTCCATTGTTCGGCTTCAAACTGTACATCAGAGTCCCCGTACCATCACTATCCATCGCCGTAAAAGTTCCAATAGAAGTCGTATCTCCCTCCAACACAGATTTCGAAAACATGCCGTCCATAAAGACCAGTCCATCTGCCTGATTGTCAAACATAGGCGCGTGCTCATTCCTATCCGTCACCATCACCGTCACAACACGCTCTTCCATGTGAACACCGTCCGATACAACCACCGTGAAATTATACGTATTGTCTCCTCCCATATCTCCCGGCGTCTCGTAATCCGGCGACGTCATAAAAGTTACCGCTCCCGTGCCGGCATCAATCATAAACAATCCCGCATCATCATTGTTAGACGCCTTCAAACTGTACGTCAAGTTGTCTCCAACATCACCATCACTCGCCATAACCGTTCCCACGCCCGTAGAACCTTCCAACACTTCAAACGAACTCGATCCCTCAAACATCGGAGTGTTGTCATTAACATCCATCACCGTCACCGTCACGGCCTGCTTCTTCTCTTCTCCTCCCCCCGTCACCACCACCGTGAAATTATACGTATTGTCTTCTCCCATGTCTCCAGGCATCTCATAATCAGGCGACGCACTAAAAGAGACCTCTCCCGTGCCGGCATCAATCATAAACAACGCCTCATCATCCCCATTGCCCTTCTCAAGGCTGTACATCAGCACTGTACCGGGATCGCCCTTCGCCGCAAAAATTCCTACAGGCAATGACGTCCCTTCATCAACCACCTCATCGCGCATCGCCAAAGAAAAACTCAAGGCAAGATCCTCAACCACAACTTCAACCGCCAATTCACTCTCCAAACCCGCTTTGTCCGCCACCACCACCGTGAAATTATAAGTACCATCTCCTCCCATATCTCCAGGATTCTCATAATCAGGTGCCGTCCGAAAAGAGACCTCTCCCGTGCTCATATCAATACTAAACAAAGCCGCATCATCATTGTTAGACGCCTTCAAACTGTAAACCAACGCATCTCCACTATCCGCATCCGTCGCGACAAACATTCCCACATGAGTCTCTCCCTCTTTCACAGACCGCAACGCCCGATCCTTATCCTCAAACTCAGGGGCCTCATTCTTGTCCGTCACCATCACAACCACCGCTTGCTCACCCGAAAGCTCTCCGTCCGACGCCACAACCGTCAGATTATATGTATTGTCTCCTCCCATATCACCCGCACTCTCATAATCCGGGGCCGTCCGAAAAGATATCTCTCCCGTATCCTCATTAATCAAAAACAACGCCCCATCATCTCCATTGTTCGGCTTCAAACTGTACATCAGAGTCCCCGTACCATCATCATCACTCGCCTCAACCATGCCCACACTCGCAACACCTTCCTCCACATCAAAAGTCGATAGACTCCCAAATACAGGCGTATGCTCATTCTTGTCCGTCACCATCACCGTCACAGACTGCTCCGTCTCCTTACCCTTCGTGTCCTTCGCCACCACCGTCAAATTATACGTATTGTCTCCCCCCATATCACCCGCACTCTCATAATCCGGGGCCGTCCGAAAAGTTACCTCTCCCGTATCCTCATTAATCGAAAATAATGCACCATCACCATCGTCCTTGAGCGAATACACCACCATATCACCCGCATCCTCATCACTCGCCTCAACCATACCCACGCCCAAAACACCTTCCAGTACATCAAAAGATGACCCACTCTCAAACTTCGGGGCCTCATTCACTCCCTTTACCGTCACCATCACCGTATGCTCCGCCGTGTCCATACCGTCCGATACCAACACCGTCACTTCATACACATTATCCTTGTTCACATCACCCGCAGACTCATAATTCGGATCCGACTTAAAAGATAACCTACCCGTACTCTTATCAATCACAAACTGACTCCAATCTCCTTCCTCCTTCAAAGAATAAGTCAGCGGATCACCATCCTCATCACTCGCCATAAACGTACCCACATCCGCCTTGCCTTCATCCACTTCCAAATCCTTCAACCCAGTAGGAAACAAAGGAACCTTGTTGTCAGAGGTAGAACCTCCCCCACCACCTCCACCACCGCCACTGCTGCCCCCTCCTCCACAAGCCGCCAACGACAACAACAGCGCAGAAAGTGAAACTCTCCTCACACCATAACGACTGCCCACTCCCAATATACCCAAACTCTCCACCCCATCTTCTCGCATCTTCAACATTATCTTCTCCTCAAAAAACCTCTCTACCCCTCATAAAAGACAAAGATCGCTTCTCAATACACCCTATATTCTCATAACCTTTATCCTTCGCCAAACCAGAACCCGTTTATTATAATGCATAATGCATAGCAAAAAAACCTCTTATTCACCTACCCCCCCAGAATTTACACTTTCAAGAATCGGCAAAAACTTCTCAAAACTCAAACTCGCCCCCCCAACCAAAAATCCATCAATGCCTTCAACCCTGCCCAAATCAAACGCATTCCCTCCATTCACAGAACCTCCGTACAATATCTTCACCTTTCCCGCCTCTTCCTCCCCCATCAATACCTCCAAATGAGTCTCTACATGATCAATCATCTCCCTTACATCCTCTTCGCTCGGAACCCTACCCGTCCCTATCGACCACACAGGCTCATACGCTACCACCAAAAAATCACTCCCTACACCCCCATCATGACCCCACGCCCTATGCAACTGCGATGATACCCTTCCATACGCCTCTCCCCTCTCCCTCTCCTCCAAAGTCTCTCCCACACACAATACCGACACCATCCCCTCCTCCCTCACCCTACGCAACTTCTCATATACCTGTTCATCTCCCTCCCCCAACACATGACGACGCTCCGAGTGTCCCACCAAAACTCCATCACAACCCCACAACTTCAACATCTTCGCTGATACCTCTCCCGTGTACGAACCCCCTCGCCACACACTCACATCCTGACCCAACACAAAAACTTCTTCCCTACCCCCAAACTCACCAGATACAAAACTTAACTCACCATAGGGGGCTCCTATACCCACTTCCAAACCTCTAGGTCTACCCTCGCACCAAACACCCAAAGATCGACACCACTCTACCACTCCCTCCTCAGGAATGTTCATCTTCCAGTTGCCCACAACCATAAAATCAGTGCTCATCCGCTCTTCCTCTCATCTCTCAAACCCTCCTTTCCCCCACTATGATCCCAGCTCAAGACCATTGTCAAGAACCCTATTCCAGAATCAAATCCAGAGATCAAAATTCTCTCACCCTACAGCCTTTTTCATACTTGACCCTCCCCACAGATTGATATATCCTCCTCATCTAGACGGGTCATCCCTTGGATGCCCTCAAAAACCTGAACCCTTCATTCCCCACCAAGACCCAAGAAATATATCATGGCTAACCACCTCTCAGCAAAAAAACGTATCCGTCAAAACAAAAAACGTCGGGAGCATAACCGTCAGCGGAACTCTCGCATCAAAACCTTCATCAAACGCGTCGAAGATGCCTTGAACGATGGCAAAGCTAAAGACGCTCAAGACGCCTTCCGTAGTGCCATGTCCGAAATCCATAAGGGCGTCACAAAAGGCGTCGTCACATCAAACGCCGCAGACAGGAAAATTTCACGCCTCAATAAAAGAGTCAAACAATTAGCCCTCGCTCAGTAGAAAATCTCAACATCCTTAGACCCGTTTTCAAGACCCAAATATCCTAGGGACCTGCATCCAACAGAAAATGCTCTAAGACAACAAGCAACTCAAGGGGCCGTAGCTCAGCTGGGAGAGCGCTACAATGGCATTGTAGAGGTCAGGGGTTCGATCCCCCTCGGCTCCACCACCCTCTTTCCAAACGATCACACTTTCAGGGTGCCAGATGAGTCCTCTGAGGCAAAAAAAGACGGAAGGAGCGAAAATTATCCTATCCTTTTTCCATGATCAAAATTGGAATTGATGAGCAGAAAAACGCCTTTTTTGAAGCCGTTGAAACCAATTGGAAAAAGATTCAGCGACAACAACGCAAACAAGTCTTTGAAATAGACACATGAGAAATTTTTGATTGACAACTCGGTCGCTACGCTATAACGAGGTGTGAAGGTTATATAAGGTGCAAAGGTTATTGAGGTGTGAGCGATGCAAAGCATAGAAATTAATGCTGGAAGAATTGAATACCTAGTTGAATTGTTTGGGCTAGACAGGGATGAATTCTTAGAAAGAATCTCCTCAAAACTCAAAAAACCGCTTACAAAAGAACAAATTTTTACGCAACATATTAAATTAGATCACCTAAAAAGAGTGGATAAGCTATTCAAGAAGGGTCTTTCATTCTATACAGATCCCACGCCTATTAGAAAGGAAGAAAGAACTAGTATTTTTTTCCGGAAAGATCGTTTTAATGTTGAGTTAGGTATTGGCGACAGAAAAAGGGTTAGTAAAATTGAAGATTCGATTTCTTCCCTGACGGCGATTGCTAAGCTTTCTGGCATGGACGTTTTTTTCGAGCGAAAACTTGAAAGATATGACGTGCAAGATAACGCCTGCGAAGTTGCCCGTAAGATAAGAGAAGAACTGTACCCTCAATCAAAATCTTCAGACGACAGGAATTTTCTGATAAAATTGATTGGCAAATTTGCTGAACAGAACATACTCGTTCATGAATTCGTAGAGGCGTGGAACTTAAAAGAAAAATCAAACATTAATGGATTCTTTATCCAGCCCAATCATATCACGATTAAGCGCAATCAGCGTGCTATTAAGAGGGAGATTTTTACGCTCGCTCACGAACTCGGACACTACATCCTCGATCAAGAAGAATTGGATCAGATCAACTTTCAAAATCGAGAAGACTCTACAAGTATTGAACGGTGGTGTAACAATTTTGCCTTTTACTTTTTGATGGATAACGAGTCTATAGATGGTTTACATCGCTCCGTGCGTAGCAAAGACAATACAGATGAGGATCTTTTTAATGCCCCTGTTATTCGTGACATCGCTAAAAAAAATCACATTAGCCGACTGTCTTTATATACTCATCTTGCCAGCGAAAAAAAAATATCATGGGAACAATACGAAAACATAAAAAATTTCATCCATCACGAAAATGAAGTAAATGAAAAAAAGAAGCAGGAACTGCTTAACGAAAAACAGATGGCTAAGGGTAAAAAAAAGGGAGGAGGCACTCCAAAACCCATTTTATCGCCTTTAAAAAAAGCAATCTACACTACAGGCTATTTTGAAGGTGTCATTGACGAATACGAAGTCCTTAATAATTGTGCCCCGACAAAGAAAAACACAATAGAGGATATCATTTATGGGTGAAAGGTTTGCTGTTGACACGTCCTCTCTGCTTATTTTGGCACAATATTTTGCGCCATTTGATACAAATCAAAATCTCAAAACAAAGCTAGAAAAACATTTCGAGAATAACAATATTATCTTGTTAGCTAGCGTTTATAACGAAAGTAAGCAAGTAAAAAAAGGACTGGTCACACAAAGTTTTCCTTTTTTGACGGAAAATAGAATTACCAAAATAGAAAATCAAATCGCAGAAACAACACACCATAAAAAACTAGATGAAAAATGGGCAGTAGACGCACAAAAAAGGCTTTTGGAGAACGGTGGTTGGTATGAAAAAAGAAAACAGGAGTACATAAAGAGTGCAGACTTCCAGCTCATTGTCTATGCACAACAGAACAAATTGGTTGTCATTACCGAGGAAAGTTCCGCGAAAAACGATAGCAAACTGTTCAAAAAAATACCAGTTATATGTAAAGAAGAGAAAATTTCTTGTGAAAATATTGTGTATATGCTAGAGGCAATCCAGATTTCAGTAGATATTAGTTGAGATGAAGTGAAGTCATCCCTAAAAATATTTCTGTGTCTTTGTAGACACCGACCACCCTTTGATGCTCCTCAAAGCCTAAGTCTTTTGCAAAATGATTCTCAATGTCCTCAAGACTCATCTGAGGATAAGCTATACCATAATTCAACACCTACAACCCCTTCACGCACAAACCTCTTTTCTATCACCACCAAAAACTTAAAACCCTTCCCTTAACACCCTCTTCATTCATAAAAAAAAGTATCGTTCGTGATTTTTTCTCTTGCTTAATTAATACAGTATTTGTTATTAAATGTTCGTGGGTGCTCAAAAGCGTGTACATCAACACAATTTTTTCAATCAAAATCTAAGGATAAGCAAAATGAGCGACGACAAAACTAAAGGCAAAACAATTACTGGCAACTCTAAAAATAATCCCAAGCTTGTGGGAACAATATATGACGACGTCATCCATGGAGGCTCAGGCAACGAAATTATCTATGGCGAGGCCGGTAGCGATAAAATAAGTGGCGGGAGCGGTGACGACGAAATTTATGCCGGAAAAGGTAATGACTTCCTTTCCGACCGCGACGGCAATGACCACCTTGATGGTCAGGAGGGTAACGACATCTATACCTTCAACTCCTATTACAAAGGACATAAAATTATTTCAGGCTACTCAGGAATTAATGGTATTCGCTTTGAAGGAGGAATCTCTCCTTCTCAAATTTCACTCAAACGTGTGGGCGAAAACCTAAACATCTCTTATGGAAGCAACCTCTCAATAGTCATTAGCGGGTATTTCACAACCGAACATAAAAATAAAAATGTAAGCTATCTCTACTTTGTTCACGATGGCAAAAAAACCTATAAGTCCTTGCTCGATTATAAAAATGAAAAAACTGCAGATAAATTGTCTACAGTTTATCCCGAAGGAACAGAGAAAGACGACTTCTTTAACGGAGGCGATGAAAATGACCTCTATTTCGGTAAAGGAGGAAATGATACCCTCTACGGAAATGGCGGCAATGACAGCCTTTCCGGTGGAGAAGGGCACGATCGTCTTTATGGGGGCGTCGGGGACGATGTCTTGTCCGGAGGAAAGGGCAATGACCGACTTTACGGGGGAGACAATAACGATACTCTTTACGGCGAAAGAGGTCTGGATATCCTCCATGGCGGGAACGGAAATGATGAGCTTTATGGCGGAGATGATGATGACATCTTGCATGGCGGAGACGGCAATGACCGACTCGATGGGGGCGATGGCAATGACACGCTCTACGGCGAAGACGGGAAAGACTTTCTTTATGGTAGAGAGGGCAATGACCATCTTTACGGTGCGAGCGGCAACGATTACCTTTATGGGGGAAGTGGGCATGATACGCTCAGTGGCGGCATTGGTGATGACACACTCTATGGCGGGAGCGGCAACGACACCCTTAGCGGCGGGGACAATGATGACGACCTCTCTGGAGGAGACGGAAACGACATCCTTGACGGCGGGAGCGGTAGTGACGTCATCTATGGCGATAAAGACAATGATACTCTTTATGGCAGAAGTGGGAACGACAGTCTTGTCGGGGGAAGTGGGGATGACCATCTTTATGGGGGAGAAGGCAGAGACGCTCTTACTGGCGGCATCGGTAATGACACCCTTTATGGCGGAGACGGCAAGGACATCCTAAGAGGAAAAACCGATAATGACTTTCTCTATGGCGGAAATAATGACGACATTTATACCGCAAATGAAAATGATGGCCACGATACCATCTGGGATAAAAGTGGTAGGCATGATGTTCTTGAGATCGACTTTAGAGATATCGAGATCAACCTTAAAGCCGTAACCTTTGTTAAAGATAATCGTGATCTTAAGGTTTCTTTCACCGCAAACAGAAAAACATATAAAGTCACCATCGAAGACTGGAGCGACCGCGAACACCGCATCGAGACTTTGAAATTCACATCAAATGCTCACGGCAACTTCACTGAAAAGAACTATGATCTCACAAGCTATGATTTCACATCAACTTCCGTCACCGCAGAAGTGCTCAAAAAAGCCTTTTTTTCACATGAGGACGAAACCGATTCCGGACTCCTGGGATTCTCACAGCTTGACACCACAGACTTTTAACTCATAACAACACCCACAAAACGCATAAGTGCTAAGAGGGAGACGTTTTTGATTCAAACATCATCACCGTCTCCCTCTTCTCTTTTAAAGACACTCAGAAACTACGAAGAAAAGGCGTGATGCCCATCCCTCTACAATCGAAGGCTTTTAAGATAACATTCACGCACACCAGAAGATTCCAAGTCACATTCCAATCGTGGCGCCTTCACCTCAACTGACAATGAAAAATCAAAAGATGTCGACACCTTGCTCATCAACGCCAAGGATAACCAGGTGATCGTGCCCGAAATCATGGCAACCTATCACATAGGAGTAGCCCCCTCACCCCTTCCACCTTCCACCAGTGCGTCTCACAGGGAAGATTGAGGTGACCTTTGAGCTTGTCACAGCTTGACACCACAGACTTTTAACTCATAACAACACCCACAAAACGCATAA
>CAKMZR010000011.1 GCA_929200455.1 uncultured Alphaproteobacteria bacterium
CGCCAAACCCACAGGCTTCACACAATCCAGTAGCAACGCCTCTCCCCATGCACGCTCCACCTCCGCTCCGCTCAAACCAAACTTATCTCCCGTCCTGCCCGTCTTGATCTTTTCATGGCCTCCGGCCTCTATGTCCGGCGTATAACGAAACGATAATTCCACCTCCCTGCCATAACGCTTCCCATAAAAAGACCAAACCTCCATCTCCTCAAAGGACTCCACATTCACCCGACCCAAGCCCTCCTTCACCGCATACTCTATATCCTCCTCCACCTTACCCACTCCGGAAAACACCATATCCCTACCCTCAAAACCCGCCCTCAAAGCACGACTTATCTCTCCACCGGACACCACGTCCACGCCCAAACCCTCGCTCCGCAACTTACGCAATATCCCCAAACGATCATTCGCCTTCATCGCATAGTACACGCCCACACCCTCTCCCCCCAATGCCTCCCGAACATGTCTGCAGTTCTCTCCTATACGACCCTCAGAATACACATACAACGGAGTTCCGTAACGTGCCACCACCTCCAGCAAATTCACACCTTCTCCGTGCAAAATGCCTCCACAATACGACCAAGGACCAGAGCTCAACAAACCCAGCTCCATCTCCTCGTACAAACTCCTCGACAAGCCCTCCATAAAAACCTATTCCCCCTCTTCCTCTTCCTCTTCCTCAACATACGGATAGACATAATCCAACCTCTCCTCACCCTCAGGCAACTTCACCTCAGAAACCCTTCCACAACCCCACATCCACAACACCATCACAAATAACAAAAATATCCTCATCATTTCTCCTCTCCTCCTCTATCTCTCAAAAAACGACGCTCCGCCTCCTCTATGGCTCTCAGAACACACGCAGGGGAAGAACCTCCAAAACTTGTCCGACGATCAAGGGAACGCTCAGGCAACAAAACCTCATACACCCCCTCCCCTATCCTTCCGTCCGTCTCCCTCATCAACTCCAACGGCATCTCACTCAACTGCAACCCCAGTCTCTCCGCTTCCGACACTATCCGTCCCGTTATACGGTGTGCCTCGCGAAACGGAATATCCAACTCCTGCACCAACCAATCCGCCAAATCCGTCGCCGTCGGATAACCCTTGTCCAACGCCTTCCTCATACTCACCTTGTCCACCTCCAATCCTCGAACCATCTCTCCCATCACCAAAATACTCAGTGTCAACGTGTCCACCGCATCAAATAAACTCTTCTTGTCCTCCTGCATGTCCTTCGCATACGTCAACGGCAAACCCTTCATCACCACACTCAAGGACGACAAACACCCCAAAAGCTGTCCAGGCTTCGCCCTCACCAATTCCGCCGCATCCGGATTCCTCTTCTGCGGCATCATCGATGAACCCGTCGTCATCCCCTCAGACAACTTCACAAAACCAAAACCTTCCGTCGTCCACAAAACCAACTCCTCCGCCAAGCGCGACAAATGTAACGACATGTTCAAACCCACCGACAAAAACTCAAGCACAAAATCTCGCGACGAAACGCCGTCCATCGAATTCCTCATCACACAACCAAAACCCAAAATTTCCGACGTATGCTCCCTGTCTATCGGAAAACTCGTGCCAGACAAAGCCCCGGAACCTAGCGGACTCTCATTCACACGGACTCGACAGTCCCGCAACCTCTCCCGATCCCTTCCCAACATCTCCACATACGCCATCAAATGATGTCCAAACGTCACAGGCTGTGCCACCTGCAAATGCGTGTATCCAGGCATCAGTGTCCCCGCGTGCTCTCGAGACCTCAAAAGCAATACCCTCTGCAATCCCTCCAGCAAAATCTCTAGTCCGTCTATCTCTCCACGCAACCACAAACGAACATCCGTCACCACCTGATCATTGCGACTCCGTCCCGTATGAAGCTTCCCAGCCAAAGGACCTATCAATTCCCGAAGTCGGTGCTCCACGTTCATATGAATGTCCTCCAAATGATCGTGAAATCCAAACTTACCGCTCTCTATCTCTCCCAATACACGCGTCAATCCCTCCTCCAACTGCACCCCCTCCTCCCTCTTCAATAAACCCACTCGTACCAACATCGACACATGAGCCATAGACACCGCTATGTCTTCCTTATACAATCTCTTGTCTATGTCTATCGAACGGTTAATTCGCTCCATCAACTCATCCACTCCTCCCGAAAATCGACCTCCCCACATCTCATTCCCCATCTCCACTTCTTCTGCCATGATCAAATCCTTCTTCCTAATCTTCGCATCTATCGCTTGTCTCTCAATCACATCCCACGCTCTCGCTCAAAATATCACAACCCTGTCTCCACACATATCTCTAAAAAAAGAATGGCCAGAAATTAACGCCCTCATCTCAAAAGACTCCCGAAATATCATCATCAATGTCTGGGCTAGCTGGTGCATTCCATGCGTCAAAGAACTTCCCACCCTACAAAAACTCAATCCCGACACATGGCAACTCATCACCGTCAATATCGACGCCAATCTCTCCGACGCTCACTCCTTCCTCAAACGAAATAACCTACAAGACCTCATTCCCAAAATGTACCATGACCCCTCCCTTTCCCTCATGCGCGCCTTCAAAATAAAAGGTATACCCTCTTCCCTCGTCGCTTCTCCAGACGGCAATATCCATTCTCTCATACAAGGCGATATATCACACAATCCTATAAAAATACTCAATCAAACACTCGTCAACAACTGACGCAACTTCATAATACGCGATTGTGCCGCCGCAAGCCGTGCCACAGGGACTCTATACGGAGAACACGACACATAATCCAAGCCCTGCTCCTCGCAAAAGGCTATCGATGACGGATCCCCTCCGTGCTCTCCACATATACCAAGCTTAATATCAGGACGTACCTTGCGACCTCCCTCCACCGCCAAACTCATCAGTCGACCCACGCCCTTCCTGTCTATCGTCTGAAACGGATCCTGACTCATCAGTCCCAATCGCTCATAGTCTCCCATAAAAGATGACGAATCATCTCGCGACAATCCATACGTCGTCTGAGTCAAGTCATTCGTACCAAAACTAAAAAATTCCGCCACCTCACCTATCTCGTCAGAAAGAAGTGCCGCCCTCGGAAGCTCAATCATCGTTCCCACCTTGTACTCCAACGGCAAATCCTTCATCACCTCGTCCCCTATCCTCTTCACCACCTTCGCCACCTCCTCAAATTCTCCCTTATCCCCCACAAGCGGTATCATCACCTCACAGTCAGGACTGTTCTCTCCCCCCGTTCCCTCATACACCTTCCTCATCGCATAAAAAATCGCTCGTGCCTGAGTCTCTATAATCTCAGGATAACTCACCAACAAACGACAACCCCGATGTCCCAACATCGGATTCATCTCGCGCAACTGCTCCACACGCTTCTTCACCTCCTCCAACGAACGATCCGTTATCTCCACCATCTTGCGAATATCCCTGTCCGTATGCGGCAAAAACTCATGCAAAGGCGGATCAAATAAGCGAATCGTCAAAGGACGTCCCTCCATCACCATAAACAAATCCTCAAAATCTCGAGTCTGCATCTCCTCTATCTCGTAAAGTGCCTTCTTCCTACCCTCAACACTCGACGACATAATCATACGATGCATCGCGTGAATCCTCTCCCCCTCAAAAAACATATGCTCCGTCCGACAAAGACCTATACCCTCACAGCCAAAATCAACCGCAACCTTCGCGTCCAATACCGTCTCCGCATTCGCCCTCACCTTCATCTTACGGAATCCATCACTCCACTCCATAATCGTCTTAAAATCTCCAGACAAATCAGGCGTCACCAAATCCACCTCGCCCTTCATCACCTCACCCGAACTCCCGTCCATCGTAATCACATCACCCTCAACAAGGGTCAACCCATGACAACGCAATTCCCCTCGCTCCAAATCCACATCCATGTCCGAAATCGCCACAATACAAGCCCTACCCATACCACGTGCCACCACCGCCGCATGACTCGTCCTCCCCCCTCGCGTCGTAATAATACCTTGGGCCGCATACATTCCATGCACATCCTCAGGCGACGTCTCAGGACGCACCAATATCACCTTGTCCCCAGATGACGCCAACTGCTCCGCCCTATCTGCCGAAAAAACCAGCTTGCCACAAGCCGCCCCAGGAGACGCCGGCAAGCCACGACCTATCACTTCCCACTCCCCCTTCTCGTCCAGCACAGGGTGCAGTATCTGATTGAGCGACAGTGCATCAATCCGCATCAACGCATCCTCCTTCGAGATAATACCCTCTCCCACAAAATCTATCGCTATCTTCAAGGCCGCTCGTGCAGAACGCTTGCCAGACCGCGTCTGCAACAAATACAATTTCCCTCGCTCTATCGTAAACTCTATGTCCTGCATGTCTCCGTAGTGCTTCTCCAACAAGCGACGAACACCCTCCAAATCCTCATACACCTCAGGCAACTCTTCCTCAAGAGACAAGCCACTCGCACCCAAATCCTCTCGCGACGCCTTCGTCAATGGCAAGGGCGTCCGAATACCCGCAACCACATCCTCGCCCTGTGCATTCAACAGATAATCTCCGTAAAACCTGTTCTCTCCCGTCGACGGATCCCGCGTAAATGCAACACCCGTACCACAGTCCTCCCCCATGTTCCCAAAAACCATCGCCTGAACCGTTACCGCCGTACCCCAATCATCCGAATAACCATTCAGCCTACGGTACACCTTCGCCCTCGGAGAATGCCAACTGTTAAACACCGCCTCTATCGCTCCCCACAGTTGCTCAAAGGGAGAACTCGGAAACGGTCGCGAAAGCTTCTCCTCCACAAGAGCCTTATAAGACAACACCAGTCTCTTCAAGACCTCAGAACTCAACTCCTTATCCAAATAAACACCCTCATCGCTCTTCGCTTGACCCAAAAGCCTCTCAAAAGATGCATGATCAACCCCCAACACCACATCACCATACATCTGAATAAAACGACGGTAACTGTCATACGCAAAACGCTCGTCTTGTGCATCCGAAGCAAGTCCTCGCACCGAATCATCATTCAGACCCAAATTCAAAACCGTGTCCATCATACCAGGCATCGAAACCCTAGAACCTGACCTCACCGACACCAACAAAGGACACGAAACATCTCCCATCACACGACCGCAAGCCTCCTCCAAATTCTTTAACGAATCCTCAACTTGAACCGCCAAGTCCTCAGGCTTGCGTCCCTCATGTGCAAAATAATAACGGCACGCCTCGCTCGAAACCGTAAATCCAGGCGGAACAGGAAGCCCTATCCGACTCATCTCCGCCAAATTCGCTCCCTTGCCTCCAAGAATATCCTTCATCGACGCATCACCCTCCGCAGTACCCCTCGAAAACTCATAAACCCACTTCTGCTTACCCTCCTCTACCCCTCTCTCTTCTTCCGGTTTCATCCCTATCTCTTCCTCTGACTGTACATCCTCACCAACGAATCACCCGCAAATATCTCATCCAATCCTTCCCTCACCCTCCAAAGCAATCTCATACGATTCTCACTCTTTGTCCTCTCATCAGGATCATTCACGCGCACATTATCACAAAACTCATCAAAATCCTTTTTTACCACCAAAATTTCCTCAGCGTAAGCTATTATTCCTTCACAATTCCTCCCCATACCCTTTTTCTCTAATCCCATCCACGACTTCCACAGATTTCGCTCCTCCTCACAGTCAGACAATCCCTCATCATAATCTCCTCCCACCTCCTCAACCTCTATCAATCCTCCCGCTCGGTGCCACATGTCCGACAACAACTCCAAATGGTCACGCTCGTCAAGGTGCTTCAAGGCCTCACACGTGCCCACAACCTCCTTCACACACAACGACCCCAGTTTTCGACCCAGAGACGCCTCCACAAACGGCTTCCCATACCTCTCAGACAACACCTCCTCCAAGCGTACTCGAAAATACAACAACAACTCTTCCCCCAACCCCTCACGCCTCCACTCCCCCCTCTCCATCGCAGACTCCAACAAAGTCTCCAACGACAAATCAACTTCCCAAAACCATAAAACCTTCACCACCTGCAACGCCGCTCTTCGCAAGGCAAAAGGATCCCGCGAACCCGTCGGTTGCTCTCCCACATGCCACATACCCACCAACGTATCCAGTCTCTCCGCAAGGTACAAACCACGCGACACCATTCCCACTTCCACCACTTCCTCCGCCACCTTATACTGACAACCTATCGCCTCACTCACCCTTTCATCCTCTCCCTCTCGCTGACCATAATAACGCCCCACCAAGCCCTGAAGTGACGGATACTCTCCCACAAAACGACTCGCCAGATCGCTCTTGCTCAATAAACCTGCCCTACACCCCCTCTCCACTTCATCCAAGCCCCCCCCCATCTTTTCCACGATACAGCCCGTCAAAGCCTCAAGACGCCTCGCCTTCGCTCCCATACTCCCCAGCTTCCGATGCCAAATACGATCCTCCAAAAAAACAATACGCGACTCCAAAGGCACACGACCGTCCTCAAGCCAGAAAAAATTCGCATCCTGCAAGCGTGCCACCGCAACCTTCTCATAACCTCGGCGAATTCTCTCGTAATCCTGACATCCGTCAGAACGCCTCTCCAATAACGCCAAAAACTTTACAACCCCTCCCTCACAACCACTCACAAAAACCTTCATGTGCTCCAAAAGAACCGTACTCACCACATCCGTAGGCAAGTCCACACCTCCTTCCACCTCACACCTCAAAACCGCAAACCTCTCACCCAAATACGAACCCTTAACAGACCATCCCCCCACTTCCTCCTCACCACACAATCTCCGAATCTCTTTCTCGCGATCCTCCCTTCGCAAAGTCAATCCCATCGCCTCGTAATCACATAAGTCTCGAACCTCCACCTCCCGTGGCCTATCCCCACAACCCAAACACAACATATCTTCCCACGTCGTCGACTCATAAGGAAAATAACCTTCCACGTCATCCCTCTGTGCCCTCCAAGCCCGGTCTTCACAGTCCAATCCCCCTCCCAAAACCTCACCGTTCAATACCCCCACCACTCGCTGCAAAGGACGCACCCAAAGTGCTCCCTCATCCGCAAACCTCATCACCGTCGGCCACCTCAATCCCAAAATCACATCCACGATCAACCCCCTCAACACCTCCGCCATCTCTAAACCCTCCTCCCTCTTCCGATAAAACCAAAAGCGTCCCTTCGCCGTCTCCTCCACCACACAACCCTCTCGATCTCCTCCCACACTCCGCAAAAAACCCTCAAACGCAACTTCAGGGGCATCCTCCCTCGGCCCACGACGCTCCAACTCTCGTGGCGGCAAAATCATCGGCAAATCCCTCACCATCAAGACCACACGATACGGAGTCACCAAATTATCCTCACCCTCGCAAGGCTCCCCCATGTCATAGCCACTCCTCTCCTTCAACCCAGACCTCAAACCCTCCCACATCTGCCTCCACACCCAGCCCTGAAGACCAGGAGGCATCGGCTCACTCACCACCTCACACAACAAGTCCGCCATCAGTCCAATCCCTCCACATAAACTTCTGCACAACCCTTCGCCAACGTCCTCACGCGCAAAATATACGCTTGACGCTCCGTCACAGACACCATCCCCCGTGCATCCAAAAGATTAAACACATGACTCGCCTTCAAACACTGATCATACGCCGGCAACGACAATCCTTCAGACAACAACTTGCCACACATAACCTCCGCATCCTCAAATTGACGCAACAACATATCACCATCCGCATGCTCAAAATTATACGCAGAAAATTGCCTCTCCGACTCACGGTAAATATCACCATACGTCATATCCCCTCCAAAGCGTATGTCATACACACTCTCCACGTCCTGCACCTTCATCGCCAATCGCTCCAATCCATACGTGATCTCCGTCGATACAGGCTTGCAGTCTATGCCTCCCACCTGCTGAAAATACGTAAATTGACTCACCTCCAAACCATCACACCAAACCTCCCAACCCAATCCCCATGCTCCCAACGTCGGACTCTCCCAGTCATCCTCAAAAAAACGTAAGTCATGCTTCCTCACGTCCAGCCCTATCGCACGCAAACTCTCCACATACAAACCACGACTATCCCTCGGCGAAGGCTTGAGAATCACTTGGTACTGATAGTAGTGCTGCAGCCTGTTCGGATTCTCTCCGTAACGACCATCCCCCGGACGACGCGACGGCTGTACATACGCAGCCCTCCAACTCCCGCGACCCAACGACCTCAACGTCGTCGCCCAGTGAAATGTTCCCGCTCCAACCTCCATGTCATACGGCTGCAACAATACACATCCCTCACCACCCCAATAAGAATGCAAATTCCCTATTATCCCCTGTAGGGTCTCTTCCTCTCTCAACATCTCAACACTCACCATTTTCTTCACATATTCCATCCCCCCTTTTCGCTCGCACTATAATCACCACTATCCCAAAAATCAATCTGTCTTACCCCGCTACCCTTGCAAATAAAAACAACATGCACTATATTCTTTCTTAGTCGGAAGTAAGTTGAAAGATCAATCAGAACGGGTATATAGCCAAAACACCCTTCTGAAATTTTGTGGTGACCCTAATCTAACGTCTCGTACATAGAGATTTCGCTCCATACCTTACACCCTCATAACCCCTGTTTGCAAAAGAACATCAATCCCCTACAACTCCCTAATTAAATAAACAAAAGGCAAAAATCATCATGGCTATCCAAATACAAGCAGCTCCCCCAAAACTACACCCTTCGCAAATGGAACTCCGAAATATACTCAAAAAATTTCGTGGAGCTTTCTTCGCCGTGCTCATCTTTAGCATGATCATCAACCTGCTCGTGCTCATCTCTCCCCTCTATATGCTCCAAATCTACGACCGCGTGCTCATCAGCGGAAGCAGCGAAACCCTACTCCTACTCTCCATCATCGCCATCTTCCTACTCGTCTTGCTCGGTGTACTCGAAGTCATCCGATCGCGAATTCTCGTACGCGTAAGCCTCTCTATGGACGACAAACTCTCTAACAGAATCTTTGACTCCATCTTCGCAAGCTCCCTCGTCTCTTCAAGCAGCAACCAAAGCCAGTCCATACGCGACCTCGGCGTACTCAGACAATTCATGACAGGCACCGGACTCTTCGCTTTCTTCGATGCCCCTTGGACTCCCCTCTATATCGCCGTCATCTTTTCTATACACCCCTGGCTCGGATTCCTCTCCCTCGCAGGAGCCATCCTCATCTTCATTCTCGCCCTTGCCACTGAAATCGTCTCACGTACACCCCTCAAAGAAGCCGCTCAAAACTCTTCCCTCGCCAATACTTTCACAGAATCTAGCCTCAGAAATGCAGAAACTCTTCAAGCACTCGGCATGCTCGACCCCATCAAAAATAGGTGGCGGAAAAATCATGACGCCATGCTCCTACATCAAGCCGTCGCTTCTGACAGAGTCGGACTCCTACTCGGAGCCACCAAAGCCCTCAGAATCAGTCTCCAAGTCGGAATCCTCGGAATCGGAGCCTACCTCGCTCTCGACCAAATCATCACCCCAGGGGCCATGATCGCAGGTTCCATCATCATGGGACGGGCTCTTGCTCCCGTCGAACAAGCCATCGGAGCTTGGAGAGGCTTTGTCGGGGCTCGGGGAGGTTATCACAGACTCAATCAACTCCTCGCTTACTTCCCTGAAAAAGAAAAATCTATGCCCCTCCCAAAACCTAAGGGGATTCTCGATGTCGAACATCTCGTCGGGATGCCTCCGGGAGTCAAAAAAGCCGTCCTTCAAGACCTTAACTTCCATCTCGATAAAGGCGAAAATATCGCCGTCGTCGGGCAAAGTGCCGCCGGGAAGTCCACCCTCGCACGTATGCTCGTCGGAGTCTGGAAACCCGCTCATGGCGTCGTAAGACTCGACAAAGCAGACGTATCCGCTTGGAACCGTGAAGACCTCGGACCCCACATCGGATACCTACCCCAAAATATCGAACTCTTCGCAGGTTCCGTCAAAGACAATATCGCACGCTTTGAAACCGTCGTACCAGAAAAAGTCCTCAAAGCCGCGACCAAAGCCGGAGCTCACGAAATGATCCTACAACTCCCGGAAGGATACGACACCGTCCTCGGAGACGGCGGAGCCGGACTCTCAGGGGGACAAAAACAACGTGTCGCCCTCGCACGTGCACTCTATGGTGACCCTTCCTTCATCCTCCTTGATGAACCCAACTCCAACCTTGATGCAGAAGGAAAAGAAAAACTTATCGAAAGTATCAAAAAACTCAAAGAAGAAGGGGTCACACTCATCGTTGTCACCCATGACGTTCCCGTCATCGCCGCTTTAGACAAAGTCCTCATGCTAAGAGAAGGACGAATCGAATTCATTAAACCCTCTAAAGAAGTCCTCAAACCAGAAGCAAGAACTCCCAAGAAAAATCCTGCCGCCCCCCCCGTCACTTACGCCCTAAAATCCTAATCATACACATCTCTCAATTTCCAAGGACAACACTCATGAATACTTCAACCCCTGACGAACCCCAAAACGAAACCAAAAAAGTTACCGCACAACCCGTCGAAAATACGCAGCAAAAAGGCGAAGCTCAAACCATAAAAATCAATATGTCAGGAGCCGGAAGTAGCAGTCCAAGCCCCGGACCTTTCGTACCTTCTCAGCAACAAGCAACCCACATCCAATTCGCCTCCGTAAGAACTATCGTCCTTATCGGACTTGGCATCATCGGCGTCGGATTCTTCGGACTCTTCGGGTGGATGGCTTTCGCTCCCCTTGCTGAAGGCGTCGTCGCCCCAGGGCGGATCGCTATCGACACCAACAGAAAAACCGTACAGCACCTCGAAGGCGGAATCGTCGACAAAATCCTCGTTCGCGATGGCGACAAAGTCAAAAAAAATGACATCCTCATCACCCTCGACAACAAACAAATTCGGGCAAGACTCAACGCTCTCGAAGTCCGTTACTACTCCGCTATCGCTAAAGATGCCAGACTCAAGTCAGAAATCGCCGGTGCAAAAACTATCTCCTTCCCCGAAGCTCTCCTCGCAAAAAAAGATGAAGTCCGTATCAAAGAAATTATCGATACCCAAAATGCCGTCTTCCAGTCTCGGCACGACACCATCGAAGGTCGTACCAAAATTCATAACAACAAAATCAAAGAACTCAAAGAACGAATCTTAGGACTCGAATCCGAACAAAAATCCAATCAAGAAGTCAAAGCCGTCGTGCAAAGCCAACTCGAAGACTTCGAAAAACTACTCGAAAAAGGTCTCATCGAAAAACCTCAAGTCCTCGACCTCAAAAGACGACTCTCCGAAATCAACGGTGCAGAAGGCAGAATCGCTTCCTCCATCGCCGCCGCAAAAATCAATATCGGCGAATCAAAACTCGAAATCCTACAACTCGTCAATAACCTCAAACAAGACTCCACACGCGAATTTCGCGAAACCAATAACTCCATATTTGAAGTCGAAGAACAACTCGCTTCCGCTCAAGACATCAGAGACCGTATCGAAATTCGGGCCCCGAGATCCGGCGTCATCGTTGGACTCAAAGTCCACACACGGGGCGGTGTCATCCCTCCGGGAAACCCCATCCTCGACATCGTTCCTGAAAGCGACAGACTCGTCATCGAAGCTCAAGTCAAACCTACCGATATCGACAATATCACTCCGGGGATGAGCGTTCGGGTACAGCTTACCGCCTTCCAGTCGCGGAGCACGCCCACCCTCACCGGAACCCTCGAAAGAGTCACCGCCGACGCCCTTGAAGACCCTAACGAAAAAATTCCTTTCTACCTCGCAAGAGTCGGCGTCTCCGAAGAAGAACTCTCCAGACTCGATGAAGGACTCTTTCTCATCCCAGGAATGCCCGCAGAAATACTCATCGAATCCGGCGAAAGAACCGTTCTCGACTACCTGCTCGCTCCCATCACCCAAGTCCTCTCTCGCGGATTCAAAGAAAAATAGTCCGCAAAAACCAACCGCCTTGACTTATCACGATCCCTTCCGTACTCTTAAGGTGTTTGTACCCCTTACGCACTCTTTATCGTGACAGAGACACTCGCTCCATACCACAACATGACCATAAACCCGTCCCATAAACCCGTAATGGTGCAGGAGGTCGTGCAGAGCCTCAGTCCTCAAGACCATGAAACCTACCTCGATGTCACCTTCGGACAAGGAGGACATGCTCGGGCCATTCTCAATACCGCTCAATGCTCCCTCATCGCCAGCGACCGAGACACTCTCGCCCAAAAAGCCGCTGAAAAACTCTCACAAGAAAAACTCAAAGGCCAATTTCTCGGATGCTCCCTCAATCGCTTCTCCGACATCACAGACACCCTCCAACATCACGGAATCAAATCCGTAGACGGACTCATCGCTGACTTCGGACTCTCTTCTCCCCAAATCAATAACCCGGAACGTGGATTCTCTTTCAAGCATGACGGACCTCTCGATATGCGTATGGGAGAAAATACCCTCTCTGCTCAGGAATTCATCGCATCATCAGATGAACAAGAACTCTCCTTCACCTTCAAGCACTATGGCGAAGAACGATTCGCCAAGTCCGTCGCACGTGCCATCGTCAAAGCACGACAAGTCCAAGCCATCACCTCCACCCTCCAACTCGCACATATCGTCCGTAGTGCCATACCCCACTCCTCCCAAAAAATCGACCCCGCCACACGCACCTTCCAAGCCATCCGCATCGTCGTCAATTCAGAACTCAACGAAATCAAAGCCCTCCTTAATGCCTCCCCCCATATCCTCAAGGCTGGAGCCCGCATTGTCATCATCTCATTCCATAGCCTCGAAGACAGACTCGTCAAACAATTCTTTCGCCAACACGCACAAAATCATCCCCACATCAATAGACACCTCCCCTCTCCCCCAGACTTCCCCCCTCCCCTCTTCTCGCTCCCCTTCCATAAACCCCTCTCTCCATCTCAAGACGAAATCAATATCAACCCCAGAGCCCGATCCGCCAGACTCCGACTTGCTCTGCGAACACACGCCCCCTCATGAAAAATCCTATCCCTCACGCCCTCGTCCTATCCAGAAAAATCTCTATATTCATATGGAAAATACCCCTCTTCTTCCATATACTCATCTTTCTCACCTCCATCTTCTCACTCATCCTCAACACAAACGCCTCCATCCAACAAAGCAAAAATCTAAGAACTCTCAAACTCAGCATCCTCTCAGAACAAAAACTCATCAAAGCTCACAAACTCCAGCACAACGAATATCTCGCCGAATGGGAAACACTCACCGCACCACAATCACTACAAAAACTTTCCCAACAATACCTGCCCACCTTCCAACCCATCCAGAAAATTCACTCAATCTCAGACTTGCCTCCCCCAAAAGACCATGAGCAATAACGCCAAACGCATACAAAATATCTATCTCGCACAAGAAGGACTCTCCCTCTTCCACAGACTCTGCATCTCAAGTCTCATCTTCGTCATCCTCATCGGAGGCGTACTCTTTCGGCACACTTCCATCATCTCCAATAACCAAACATATACCCCCATTAACCTCAGCAAAAATACATCAGAAAACTTTATCGACCCTTGCGGCATCCTCTCTTCCTCGACACGAGGGACAATCCTCGACAGAAATGGCGAAATCCTCGCCATCAGCAGACAAAGCTTCAACCTCTATATCCGCAAAAACTCCCTCCCAAAAGAAAACGCTGTCCACATCGCAAAACGACTCTCTTCCATCATTCAAGGCGTCTCCTCTCAAAATGTCATCGCCGCTCTCACCGAAAATACACGCGACATGGTCATCAAAACACGAGCCCTGCAAGACGACATCGACATCATCGAAGCGTTACACGTCGCCGACAGCCTCAAACAACGCATCTACTGGAACAAAAATCTTCCCCTCGAATCACGATACTACCCCAAACAAAACCTCACCAGCCAAGTCATAGGACGCGTCACCCTCCCAAAAAGTACAAAACAACTCACCTCCCATAGCCAACTCTACATCAACAACCACTACAAAAAACACCAACTCTACGGCATCAACGGCATCGAAAAAGAAAACGATTGCCTCCTTCGTGACGGCATCACACTCCACTCTACCCTCGATATCCGACTCCAAAATATTATCAAAAATACACTCTCTGCCCAAAAAAAACTATTTCGCGCTAAACAAGCAGGCGGACTCCTACTCGATATACAGTCAGGAGATATACTCGCCCTCGTCTCCCTACCAGACTTCAACCCAAATACCACCCGATACCTAGGACACCCTCAATACCAAAATATTATCACACAACAACGCTTCGAAATCGGCTCCGTCTTCAAAATTATCAATTTCGCCATCGCCTTCGAACACCAAAACATCTCCTTCAGCCAATCCTTCAATATCGCAAAAACCCTTCGCGCCTCAGCCTCCCAAAGCATCATCCGCGATTACCGTCCCAAAAAAAATATTCTCTCCTTCCAAGAAGTCTTCACACACTCCTCCAATATCGGATCCGCTCTCATCGCTCGCCAAATTCCCCTCCCATTCTATACAGAAAAACTCAACCACCTCGGAGTCCTCTCCCCGCCCCTCGTATCAGGACTGCCCCCCATCCTCAGCACAAAACACCACATCTCCTCCCAAATCACCCCAAACCAACGCGACTATATCTCTCATGGGTACGGAATCGAAATCACACCCCTACACCTCGCCACCGTCATCGCAAACCTTCTCAATCACGAAAAACCTATCTACCCCTCCGTACTCAACCCATCCCTACACCCCCCCCTCGAAAAACCTACAATCACAAAAAGCATCCTCTCTCCCCCCTCCATTCAAGCTCTCCTCTACCTCCTCAAAAAAAATGTTCTTGAAGGTACAGGAAAGGGTGCTTATATTGAAAACTTTCCCCTCGGAGGAAAAACTGGAAGTGCCAACAAAATCAATACCTCAAAAACACATGACGGAAAAAAACGTGTCTTCTATGACAGCCAAAAACGACTCGCATCCTTCCTCGCACTCTTCCCCGTGCAAAAACCTCAATACCTCCTCTTCTTCATCTTCGATGAACCCATTCCAAAAACAAAAAATGGCTTCGCCACAGGCGGAACCGTCGCCGCTCCCGTCGCCAAAATGACAACCCTTCGAATCCACTCCCTACTCAATCTCACCACGCCCACGCCCTCAACTTCCATCACCGCTCACGCTCTCTCAATCCCACGAGAATTTCAATGAATAATACACTTCCTACTCCCAAAGAACTCTCATCCCTCGGATGCGTAGGCGTAAGCGAAGACAGTCGCGATATCAAAACAAACTTCATCTTCTTCGCCCTCAAAGGAAGCACCTCCCACGGCATCGACTTCATTCCTCACGCCCTCGAAAAAGGCGCAAACTTCATCGTCTCCGAAGAACCCCTACCAGAACACATCGAATGTCCTCAAGATGTCCAAACCTTCGTAGAACCCCTTGCTCGACAACTCCTCGCGTCCTACACACGGCACTTTTCCGGCAATATACCTCCCCACATCATCGCCGTCACAGGCACAGACGGCAAAACTTCATGCGCCCTCTTCATCACACAAATACTCAAAATACTCAAACATCCCGCCGCCTACAGCGGTACCCTCGGATTCGATTACGGAAGAAAACCTAACACCAAATTCTTTCACGGATTCCCTCCAAAACCACAAGAAATACCAGAACCCAAACAAAATACTCTCACCACAGAACGACCCCTCGTCCTCTTCAAACAACTCCATAAAGCACACCAAAAAGGTTCTTCTCACTTCGTACTCGAAGCCAGCAGTATCGGACTCGAAGCTCACAGACTCGACGCTCTCTCTTTCGAAGCCGCCGCCATCACCTCCTTCGGTGATGACCACGTGCGAGACCATGGCTCCATCGAGGCATACAGACAAAGCAAAATGCACCTCTTCCGAAAACTCATCCTCCCGAACGCCCCCGTCATCGCAGGACCCAACCTCAAAGAATGGATGCTGCAAGATAACGAAAACTTCAACCTCTTCTCCATGGATGACCCTCAGCCTGAATTCTCTTACGCTCTCGTCGAAGAAAATCCAAAATCTATCAAAGTCAAAGTCACACTCTCTTCACACGAAAAAGAAACCTTCTCCTCTCACGCCACTTGGAAACATATGCCCCCTTTCCAACGCCATAACCTCCTCATCGCTATGCAAACCGTCGCCGCTATGAAAGGTTTCCATCCCCTCGATGTCATCGCCGCTTCCCAACATGTCTGCGGAATCCTTTGCCGATACGAAGAAACCATCTCCTCTCATGACCACACCAAAATCATTGTCGATTACGCCCACAACCCTCACGCCCTAGAAGCCGTGCTCAAAGTTGCTCGAGAACAAAATCCTGCCACCCTACACGTCCTCTTCGGGGCCGGGGGAAATCGCGACGTCACCCGAAGACTCGAAATGGGAAAAGTCGCACAACTTCACGCTGACAGCATCTTCATCACCGACGACAACTCCCGAAATGAAGATGCCGCTCTCATTCGAGAACAAATCATGGAAAGTGCCGGGAAAAAAGCTCAGAATATCGCAGGACGAAAACAAGCCATCAAAAAAGCTATCCAAGACCTCAATCCAGGAGATACCCTCGTCGTCGCAGGTATGGGGAACGATTGCCACTCCTCCAAAGACATCATCTCTCCTTGGGATGACCGATCCTACGTCGTAGAAGCCTGGAACCAAGTCCACCCCGACAATCCTTCCCCCTTCCACACGCCACATATCCTCGATTTCAATACCCTCGTCGAACTCTTCGGACCTCCCGTTATCAATCCCAAAAATGTCTACCACCCAGAAGGAATCAGCATCAATACGCGTACCCTCAAAGCCGGCGACCTCTTCTTCGCCCTCAAGGGCGGATCCACCGACGGACACCAATTCATCAACCACGCTCTCCAAAAAGATGCCGCCGCCGTCGTTTGCATGAATACTCAGCAAATCTGTGCTCCTTGCGAAAAAGCCGTCTTCGTCGTCGAAGATAGCCTCAGTGCCCTTTGGAAACTCGCCGCATACACACGAGAGCACAAAATCAAAAAAGCTATCGGCATCACAGGAAGTGTCGGAAAAACTTCCGCCAAAAAAGCTATCGATCTCGTCCTCTCCTCCCAACTCAACTGCTTCTCCACCTTCGGAAATCTCAATAACCACTTCGGGTTGCCCCTCTCCATATCCCGCACGCCCTTCCATACAGACGTCGCCGCTTTCGAAGTCGGCATCGATAGACCCGAAGAAATGCCTCCCATGGCAGAACTCCTCGCTCCCGATATCGCCCTCTTCACATCCTTCGCTCCCGCTCACCTCAAACGACTCGACTCCCTAGAAAAAATTATCACCGCAAAAATGCAACTCCTCTCCCACATGAAAGACGGTGCCCACGTCATCATTCCCACAGACTGCCACGAACTCCCTCAATACAAAGAATTTATCGAAAGCATTATCTCTCCATACAAAGACAAATTCTCATTCCGATTCTTCGGTGAAGCCTCTCACGCCACCGATCGCATCCTCTCCAAAACACAAAATGAACACCATCTCGAACTCGAACTCCTCGTCAATAAACAAACCATCAAAGCTTCCCTACCCGCCCATGGACTCCACTGGGCTTATACCGCCCTTGCCACCCTCGTCGTCCACGATATTCTCGGACAACCTCTCGACGTCGCTGCACGCACGCTCCGACTCTTCTCCGTAGAAAAAGGACGCGGCAATATCACCACACTCAAAGACAACAATACAACCCTCATCGACCACTCTTACAACGCAAGCCCCGCTTCCATGCTCGCCGCCCTCCGTACCCTCTCCGCGTGCAGAAAACATGAAGGACTCTGCTTCGCCGTCCTTGGCGACATGAACGACCTCGGAGAACAAGCCCTCCCCTACCACCAAAAAGTCCTCTCTCAAGCCACAGAACTCAAAATCGATGGCGTCTTCGTCGTCGGTCCCCTCTTCACCCAAGCCCTCAAAGAAAGCTCCCTACCCCCTGGCCAATTCGTCGCCCATAAAGGCGACCTCAACCTCCTCGCAGACCTCCTCCGATCCTTCCTCAAACCCCACGATACCCTCATGATCAAAGGATCCCGTACACTCTATCTCGATACCCTCATCTCCATGCTCTAGGCAGGCGTAAAGATAATACTCACAATACGCAAATTAAAATGCATGTGAAAAAATTCTTTGCTAAGGTACAACCCTTGGCATACACACAATTTCTCAATTATACACCCGTAAAAATTACCTCCATGCTCTATACCCTCGCTCTCAACGCCATCGAAAATTTTCCCATCCTCAACCTCTTCCGGTATATCTCCTTCAGAAGCGGCGGAGCTCTCCTCACTTCTCTCATGCTCTGCTTCCTCTCCGCTCCCTCCATCATCCGATACCTCGCTTCATTCCAAACCAATAACCACGTACGCGAAGACCTCGAACATCACGCCAACAAAAAAGGAACGCCCTCCATGGGCGGCATGATGATCCTTTTCGCCGCCGGCTCCTCTTCCCTTCTCTGGGCAAGACTCGATAACCCCTTCGTCATCATCACTCTCTCCCTCACACTCGCTTTCGGACTCATCGGACTCGTCGACGACCTCTCAAAACTCAAAAC
>CAKMZR010000012.1 GCA_929200455.1 uncultured Alphaproteobacteria bacterium
GTGGGGATGGTGGACGGGGGTAAGGGGCTGGAATCGAGGAGGTATGGAATAGGTTTGAACGATACGATAAGGGATCTTCACACGAATGCGGAACAGGAGTATCCGCTGATGGTGCGGAGTGTTTTGGAGAGATTGGAGAGCGGAGTTTTGGGCTTGAGGGGGGATGAGGTGGTGGAGGGGGGGAACTATTTGCCGATTCGTTTTCCGGATGACGGTGAGGTGATCTGGGATCGTATGGGGAGTGGAGAGATTCACAATTTGGTGCGTGGCCTTGGAGAGCCGTACCCGTGTGCACGTGTACGTTTTGGGGGTCGGAGTTGGCGTATTTTGGAATCGCGTCTTATGGAAGGAGGGTTTGAGGGTCGAACTGGGAGGGTTTATCGGAAGGATGGGGATTGGTTGCAGGTGGGTACGCGACGAGGAGGGCTGTGGTTGCGGGGGGAGGAGGGATTGTCTGAGGAGATGTCGCGTTATGATATTTTTGACGCTTGAGGTGTCATGAAGGCGAAGAGGGTGTATTTTCCGCTTGGTTCGAGGATTCGCTCTATTTGCAGGGGAAAGAAGCCGGCTTGGCGGATGAGAGCGTTGATGGACGAGAAGGAGAAGGCGTGGAAGTGTTCGAGGAAGAATTCGTTACGCATATGGGCAAGTTTTGAAAGGAGGGCATTTTCAGCATCCGGGAGTTCGATATAGACGAGTCCGTGGGTATGGAGGAGTGGGAGGACGGCTTGTAGGATGGGTACGGGATTTAGGTTATGTTCGAGAACTTTATTGAGGGAAATGAGGGAGAAGGGAGCGGGTAGACTTTGGGTGATGGTGAGGGTATTTGAGGGGAATTGGGCATTGAGGGTGTGGTGGGTGGCACTTTGATTGTGAGCGTGTTGAATGGCGACGGGGTCTGGGTCGATGATGGAAGTTTGCCAATTTTGGTTTTTGAGGAGGGCGGTGAAGACGGCGAGTCCGGAGCCTATATCGAGCATATTTTGGGGGAGTTGATGTGGTTGATTGTATTTTTGGAAGAATTGTTGGACGCGAGCGACGCGTTGTTTGTTGTCTGAGAGGGAGGGATCGAGGTTGATTATTTTTTGGAATTGCTGAGTGACATGTGCGAGGTTGTTATGGAGAGTATTGTATGTGGATTGCCAGTAGGAACCTTGGTAGAGTTTGGAGAAGTCGAAGTTGTGGATATTGCGGACATGTCGGCAGGCGTCACATATGACGAGATGGCGTAGATATGGGGAGGAGGGGGTATCGAGTATGGTTTCGCCTTTTGGGGGTTCATGGAAGGAGTGAATGAGAGTGAGGGTTTTGTGGGGACAGAAGGAGCAAGAGTCTGTATCTTGAAAGATGGAGCAATGCATTTTATGTTGAAGAGGGGGTGGAGAGTGGCAGGGGTGGGAGGTAGAATAGTAGCAAGGTTGATAGAGGAATGCAAAAGGAAGAAGAGCCGATGTTTTCGCGGGCAAGTGTACCGCCATCGGCGGATGTAGATTTGGCGGAAGAGCCCCTGAAATTTTCTTGGCGAAAGCGTCTGGGGAGGTGGGCTATGTCGGGTGTGTGTATAGTTTTGGGCTGGTTACTTTTGGTGTTGTTGGTGACGTCATCTCCGGATGATCCGTCCCTGAACACCTATGCAACGAGCGAAGCCCTTCGTAACGGATTGGGTTATGGGGGAGCGGTGGTGGCGGATGTATTGTTTCAGACGTTAGGACTGGCATCATTTGTGTTGGTGATAGTGCTGTGGGGTTGGGGTTGGCGTATATACAGGGACGGTTATCTGGGTCAATTTTTGTGGCGTGTGATTGTGTTGTTTCCGATTATTTTGTTGTGGTGTTACGGACTGGACGGCGTGGTTTGGCGTTGGGAATTGTTTGAACTTCCTGGGAGTTCTGGAGGTACGGTGGGTTATTTGCTGAGGGGATACGAGGAGAGTTTCTTTGGTGTTGGGGATGTATACAGGGAGATGGGTGTACTGACGGTGACTTTGTTGGGACTGTTGTACGTGATGGCATTGACGCTGAAGGAGTGGTCGTGGATTGTGAACAAGATTTCGCATGGGATTACGTGGTTTCTTTCGTATTTGGGGAGACAGTTGGTTCGTCTTGGCAAGGATCAGAGCAAGCCTAATGTGAGACGTGTATCTCTTGATGTGGAGGCGAAAGCGGATAAAGAAGAGCAGGAGAGGGTGGAAGTTGAAGTTGAAGAAGTGCAAGAGGTTGAGGTTTCTCAAGCTGTGGTGAGTCGAGAGGAGATTCCGAAGTTTCTTACGGGAGGAGGAGATGTGGCAAAGAAGAGGCCGGAGGCCCCAAAGGAGTCCCCAAAGATTGTTTTGCGGGAGGGGGAAGGATCGGACGATCTTCCACCATTGAGTCTTTTGAATGAGGTTGCGGAGGGCAGTCTGGAGGGGGTGACGGAAGGAGAGGAGCAGAGGGAAGTTTCTGAGCGTTTGTTGAAGGTATTGCAAGATTTTGGTGTTCACGGAGAGATTAAGGCGAAACCGAAGTCGGGTCCTGTGGTGACCTTGTATGAGTTTGAGCCGGCCCCTGGAACACGCACGCGTAAGGTGACGGATTTGTCCGAGGACGTGGCCCGTTCGATGAAGGTCCATTCAGTACGGATGGCGACTTTGTCGGGCAAGAACAGCATAGCGATAGAGATTCCGAACAAGGAGCGGCAGACGGTGGGTATACGGGCTATTATTGAGAGTCGCGAGTATCAAGAAAGTGGTTTGAAGTTGCCGTTGGTGTTGGGTTGTGACATAGGGGGTTCTGCGGAGGTTGTGGATTTGGCGACAATGCCGCACTTGTTGATAGCGGGTACGACGGGTTCGGGTAAGTCTGTGGGATTGAACGCGATGATTATGTCCCTATTGTATTGTTATGGACCGTCATTGTGTCGTTTTATTATGATTGATCCGAAGATGTTGGAGTTGTCGGTGTATCGGGACATTCCGCATTTGTTGACGCCTGTTGTGACGGATGCGAAGAAGGCGGTGGTGGCGTTGAAGTGGGCGGTACGTGAGATGGAGCAGCGTTATTGGTTGATGTCTCAGATGGGGGTGAGGAACATAGAGAGTTACAACAAGCGGGTGAAGGATTTGGCGGGAGAGCCTTTTAGGAGGAAGTTGCATGAGGGGTTTGACGAGGAGGGTCGTGCGATAGAGCGTGAGGAGGAGATAGAGGTACGGCATTTTCCGTATATAGTGGTGATAGTGGATGAGATGGCGGATTTGATGTTGGTGGCGGGTAAGGATATTGAGGGCTTGATGCAGAGACTGGCTCAGATGGCACGTGCTGCGGGCATACACTTGGTGATGGCGACACAGCGTCCGTCTGTGGATGTGGTGACGGGAACCTTGAAGGCGAATTTTCCGACGCGGATAAGTTTTATGGTGAGTTCGAAGATAGATTCTCGGACGGTTTTGGGTGAGCAGGGAGCAGAGCAGCTGTTGGGGAGGGGAGATATGTTGCTGATGAGTGGGGGAGGGCGTATTCGACGTATTCACGGTCCGTTTGTGGAAGACGGGGAGGTGGAGGCGGTATGTACATTTTTGCGTTCTCAAGGTTCGCCTTTGTACGAGAAGGAAGTGACGAAGGAGGAAGTTGCGGCGGGGGGGGGGGGGGGGGGGGGGGGGGGGGGGGGTGGGGGGGGGGGGGGGGGGAGTAGAGGGAGAGGAGGGAGATCCGTTGTTTGGTCGAGCAGTGGAGTTGGTGGGCAGCAGTCGGAAGGCGTCGACGAGTTTCTTGCAACGTCAGTTGCAGGTGGGTTATAACCGAGCAGCCCGTTTGATGGAGGAGATGGAGGAAGCGGGCATGGTGAGTGCACCTGATCATGTGGGCAAGCGAGAAGTGTTGATACCGGAAAGAGATTGAGAGGAAGTTTGATGTTTGAGAGTTTGAGTGAGGGTTTGGGCAAGGTTTTTGATCGATTGGGTCGTAGGGGTCATTTGACCTTGAAGGACATAGAGGAGGCGTCTGGGGAGGTTCGCGTGGCTCTTTTGGAGGCGGATGTGGCGTTGCCTGTGGTGACGGAGGTGATAGATCGCTTGAAGGATGCGTCAGTAGGAGAGGCGGTGACGAAGTCTGTGACGCCTGTGCAGGAGTTGGTGAAGCGGACGCATGATATTTTGGTGGAGATATTGAAGTTTCCTGAGGGAGAGTCTGGTGGGGGTGTGTGGGAAAAGTTGACAAAGGGTGTACGTATTCCGGAGGTGGTATTGATGGTGGGACTTCAGGGAAGTGGCAAGACGACGACGACGGCGAAACTGGGAAAGTATTTGAAGGAGAAGGAGAAGAAGCGTGTCTTGATGGCGTCGCTTGATGTTTATCGCCCTGGAGCGAAGGAGCAGTTGCGTATTTTGGGAGATCGGGTTGGGCTGGGTGTCTTGGAGGAGAAGGAGGGAGAGAGTCCGCAACGAACTGCGAAGCGGAGTCTGGAGGAGGCGCGTCTTGGAGGGTATGAGGTTGTGTTGTTGGACACGGCGGGTCGTTTGACGATAGACGAGGAGTTGATGAGGGAGGTACGGGAGATTCGGGAGGTGTTGGGAAGTTGTGTGTCGTTGTTGGTGTCTGATGCGATGGCGGGACAAGATGCGGCACGGACGGCGGGTTCTTTTCGGGAGGCGGTGGGGGTTGACGGTATTGTTCTCACAAGACTGGACGGTGATTCTCGCGGGGGTGCGGCTCTTTCGATGAGTGCGGTGAGTGGTTGTGGGGTGCTGTTTGCGGGTGTGGGTGAGGGTTTGGGTGACATGGAATTGTTTGATGCAGAGCGTGTGGCGGGTCGAATATTGGGTATGGGCGACGTGGTGAGTCTTGTGGAAAAGGCTCGGGATGTGGTGAGTGAGGAGGAGGGAGAGAAGGCTCTTGCACGGATGGCGAAGGGTCAGTTTGACATGGATGATCTGCTGGGACAGTTGGGACAGCTTGAGAAGATGGGAGGATTTGCGTCTATGATGAGTATGATTCCCGGCATGGGTAAGCTGGCGAAGGGAGGGTTGATGGACGACGAAGAGGGTGGTAAGATGATTCGCCGTCAGATGGCGATTATTCGTGCGATGACGAAGAAGGAGCGTCGAGATGTGAGGCTTTTGCACGCATCACGCAAGAAGCGGATAGCGGCTGGGAGTGGGGTTGAGGTTTCTGAGGTGAACAAGTTATTGAAGCAGTATCAGGGTATGAGCAAGATGATGAAGAAGATGGGGCCGAGTTTACGCAAAGAGATGGCGGAAGCGGGTGGAGGAGGCGGAATGGGTGATGTTCGGGGTATGGCGGGCATGAAGGGGATGAGGGGATTGCCTGGATTGCCTGGTGGGAGTATAGGGGGAGGTTCATCTGAACTTTCACGTTTATTGAGTATGGGCAAAAGGCGGGGTTGAGGTTAAAGACGAGAAGTGGTAAGAGATGGGTTGAATAATGGGTTGGGGGAGTATATAGAGGACGGGGGAGGGTTGTGTAGTTGTGTACGGGGAAATTTTGCATAAAGAGAAGAAAGGAAAGAGATGTTAAAGATACGTCTTGCACGAGCGGGAGCGAAGAAGCGTCCGTTTTATCATATTGTTGTAGCGGATGTGCGAGCTCCGCGTGATGGAAAGTACAAGGAGCGGATAGGTTTTTACAATCCGATGGTGAAGTCTGAGGAGGGCGAGCGACTGCGTTTGAACAGTGAGCGTGCGCGTTATTGGCTTGATAAGGGAGCATTGCCGAGTGATCGTGTGCATCGTTTTTTGGCGGGAGAGGGATTGATGGCGTCGCGTGAGATTCCTGAGCAGACGAAGAAGCACAAGCCGCATCAGAAGACCTTGGATTTGCAGAAGGCACGAGAAGAGAAGCTTGCGTCGAAGGCGGAATCTGAGACGGAGGCTGAAGTTTCTGAAGTTTCTGACGGAGCGGGTGCGGAGGAGTCGTCTGAGACTTGACGGAGGATGGGCAAGATCGGGTATTGGTGGGAGAGGTTGTGGGTGTCCGTGGAGTGAGGGGGGTGATGAAGTGGCGTTCTTACACGGAGCGGGCGGGTGATTTATTTTTGTATGGTTCTGTGTGTGACGATCAGGGTAAGGGGGTTGAGGGGTGTGTGAAGGTGGGAGGTCAAGGGGATGTTTTGTGGGTGAAGTGTGAGGGTGTGGAGAGCAAGGAAGATGCGTTGTGTTGGGTGGGCAGGAAGCTTTATGTGGTGCGTGAATTGTTTCCTGTGTTGGAAGAGGGGGAGTGGTATTGCCATGACTTGGTGGGCTTGAAGGTTGTGGATAATGGCGGTGTGGAACTTGGTGAGGTTGTGGCGGTTGAGGATTATGGAGCGGGTCCTATTCTTGCGTGGAGACGTCTTGATGGTTCTGAGGAGCTTTATCCTTATTCTGATGATTTTTTTGGCTGTGTAGATTTGGAGGCGGGTAGGATTGTGTTTGAGGGGGTAGAGGTTTGATGGTGTGGCGTGTAAGTTTTCTGACTTTATTTCCGGAGATGTACCCTGGTTCTTGTGGAGTGTCTGTACTGGGTCGGGCGTTGGAGCAGGGGATATGGGGTTATGATACATTTAATTTTCGGGATTACGGTGTGTTGCCGCACAAGCAGGTTGATGATGCTCCGTATGGGGGAGGTTCCGGCATGGTGATGCGTGCAGACGTGGTGGACAAGGCGTTGCTTGCGTGTGGGGAAGGGGATAGGCGTCCTTTGCTTGTGATGTCAGCAAGGGGTCGTCGTTTGGAGCAGAAGGATATAGAGTCTTGGTCTTCCGGGGAAGGACTTCGGATTGTGTGTGGTCGTTTTGAGGGTATAGACCAAAGGGTTGTGGAGAAGTGGGAAGGACATGAGATTTCTGTGAGTGATGTGGTGTTGGCGGGCGGCGAGGTTGCGAGTATGTTGGTTGTGGAGGCGTGTGTCCGTTTATTGGATGGCGTTTTGGGAGATCCGCGTTCGTTGGAAGAGGAGAGTTATGGTTCTGGTGGTCTTTTGGAGCATCCGCACTATACGAGGCCTCGTATGTGGGAGGATAGGGGGGTGCCTGAAGTTTTGTTGTCGGGAGATCATGGGAAGATAGGGGAGTGGCGAAGGAAGAAATCCGAGGAGGTGACATTGTTGCGAAGAGAAGACTTATGGCGTGAGTACAATGAGAGTCTTGACAGGAAATAAAAAGCGTGTCACAAGTGTTGGGTTTGGTGGAGTGGGCTATTTATGAAGATAAGGATATAGGATAAGAAAGATGAGTGAACTGCAAGAGATAGAAGAAGAACAGATGAAGTCTCTGGGTAAGGAGATTCCTGAGTTTGGTCCTGGCGACACGGTTTCTGTGGGAATTCGTGTGGTGGAGGAGACGCGAGAGCGTATACAGTATTTTGAGGGTGTGTGTATAGCGCGTAGTCATAAGGGGTTGAACAGCAATTTTACGATACGCAAGCTTTCGTTTAACGAGGGAGTTGAGAGGGTATTTCCTTTGTATTCGCGTGCTGTTGCGAGTATTGACGTGAAGCGTCGAGGTAAGGTTCGTCGTGCGAAGCTGTATTATTTGCGTGGTCGAACGGGCAAGGCGGCAAGGATTAAGGCACGTCCTCAGGCTGTGCGGGGAGATAGTGATAAGAGAGCGGCACGTTCTTAAAGCTTGAGAAGGAGTAGGATAATGTCTCTTACGTTATTTGAGAAGATATGGAAATCTCATCTTGTGGGAGTTCGTGACGATGGAACGGAACTTCTTTATATTGATCGTCATTTGGTGCATGAGGTGACGTCGCCTCAGGCGTTTGAGGGTTTGCGTTTGAGCAACCGTCGTGTGCGGCGACCTGAGATGACGTTGGCGGTGTGTGATCATAATGTTCCGACGACGGACAGGAATTTGCCGATACAAGACGAAGAGAGTCGTCTTCAGATAGAGGCATTGCGTGAGAACTGCAAAGATTTTGGTGTTTCATTATTTGATTTGCAGGATAAGCGTCAGGGTATTGTGCATGTGGTGGGTCCTGAGCAGGGTTTCACGCAGCCTGGTATGACGATTGTGTGTGGAGATTCGCATACATCTACGCATGGAGCTTTTGGAGCACTGGCGTTTGGTATCGGGACTTCGGAGGTGGAGCATGTTCTTTCGACTCAAACTCTTCCACAAAGGAAGCCGAAATCGATGAGGATACGTCTTGAGGGTTCTCTGCCTTTGGGTGTGACGGCGAAGGATTTGATCTTGGGTTTGATAGGAAGGATAGGGACGGCGGGTGGTTCTGGTCATGTGATAGAGTATGCGGGCAGTGCGATTCGTTCTTTGAGTATGGAGGGTCGGATGACAGTGTGCAACATGAGCATTGAGGCGGGAGCACGAGCGGGTTTGGTGGCACCGGACGAGAAGACCTTTGCGTACATAGAGGGTCGTCCTTTTGCACCGCAAGGTTCTCACTGGGAAAAGGCGGTATCCTATTGGCGTACGCTTTACAGTGATGATGATGCTGCATTTGACGTGGAGGATGAGGTGGACATTCGCGAGATCGTGCCTCAGGTGACTTGGGGAACGACGCCCGAAGACGTGGTTCCTGTGGATTCTTTTGTTCCGCGTGCGGAAGATTTTTCGGATGACGGCAAGCGTACATCTGTTGAGCGTTCTTTGAAGTATATGGGTCTTGAGGGTGGTGAGAAGATGACGGACATAGCGGTGGATCGTGTATTTATAGGTTCGTGTACGAATGGTCGTATAGAGGATTTGCGCGATGTTGCGAAGTTGGTATTGGGAGGACGCGTTCATGAGAGTGTGCGTGCGATGATAGTTCCTGGTTCTGGACTTGTCCGTGATCAGGCGGAGGGTGAGGGATTGACGCAGGTATTTAAGGACGCGGGTTTTGAGTGGCGTGAGCCTGGTTGTTCGATGTGTTTGGGGATGAATGAGGATCAGCTGTCGCCTGGTGAGCGTTGTGCGTCGACATCTAATCGTAATTTTGAGGGACGTCAGGGTAAGGGAGGGCGTACCCATTTGATGAGTCCGGTGATGGCGGCGTGTGCGGCTTTGCAGGGACATATATCGGATGTACGGGAGTTTGTATCATGAAGCCTTTTGAGCGTTTGGAAGCACCCCTTGCCTACTTGCCGATGGTGAATGTGGATACGGATATGATCATTCCGAAGCAGTTTTTGAAGACTCTGAAGCGTACGGGACTTGGCAAGGTTTTATTTTTTGACATGCGTTATGGTGAGGATGGTGAGAAGAGGGATGATTTTGTGTTGAATGAGAGTCGTTATTCTGGTGGTTGTGTATTGGCGACGGGTGAAAATTTCGGCTGTGGTTCGAGTCGTGAGCATGCACCTTGGGCTTTGAATGATTTTGGTATTGGTTGTATTTTGGCACCGTCTTTTGCGGATATTTTTTACAATAATTGTTTTAAGAATGGTATGTTGCCGATAGTGAAGACGGATGATGAGATTAGGGAGATTGTGACGAGTCTTGAGGGGGTTGAGGGAGGTCGTTTGGTTGTGGACTTGGAGGGTCTTGAGATAAGTGCGTGGGACGGAGGAGGGGAACGTTTGGGTGTTTGGAGTTTTGATGTTGAGGATTCCAGGCGAGATGCGTTGCTGGAAGGTCTTGATGATATAGGATCGACTTGGACGAAGCGAGAAGAGATAGAGTCGTTTGAGTTTCGAAACCGCAAGACTTTGCCGTGGGTGTACGGTTGAGAAAAGGGTTGTATAGATGAGATGAGGAGTGGGGGTAGGTTGTCATTTTGTATGAATTTGTGCAGAATGGGTTTTGGTGTGGAGAGCGGGTCTTTTTTTCTATGAGCGGAGTGTAGCTCAGCCTGGTAGAGCACCGTCTTCGGGAGGCGGGGGTCAGAGGTTCGAATCCTCTCACTCCGACCATGAATAGGTGTGGGGCAAAAAGAGAGAATGTGAGGAGATTGAGAATGGCGGAAGAAAAGTTGGAAGGGGAGGCGAAGGTTGGTGAAGGAGGGGTTTCTGGGGGCGTGTCGTCATCTGAGTCTTCGCCGGCATCGCCGCCTCCGTTGCGTCTTGAGAAGAAGGTGGAAAGGGGGGGTAAGAAGGCGAAACCTGAGGTTCGGAAGAACAAGAAGAGCATGGTATATGCTTTATTGATGAGTGTGATTCCGGGTTTGGGTCATTTTTATTTGGGAGCCCCTCGTATGGGGTTGATTTTGTCGATTTGGCTTTCTTTGAGTGTCTTGTTGTTGTCGTTATTGTTTTCCTTTGGTTTGGAGCATTTGAGCAGTGGGGTGGTGTTGGCGATTTTGATAACGGGTTTGATAAGTTGGTTTGGGGGTTACGTTCTGGTTTTTGTGGATGTACTTCGGAGTTTATTGACGCGAGGTATTTCTGAGCAAAAGACGCATCCATGGCAGTGGTCATTATTTGTGGTATCGATGTTGGTATCGTTGGTGTCGTTTTTTCTGACGCCGAATCTTGCACCGATGCGTGTGGATGATGATGGTATGTTGCCACTTTTGGGGAAGGGAGACTATTTGCTGCATAATTTTGACAATTCTTCGCCGAGTTCGCGAGGAGGATTGGTTGTTTTTGAGCTTCCGAAAGGTGATGAGATGGGGGAGAAGTGGAGGATTCTGCGTGTGATGGCGATGGAGAGGGAGCAGATTAAGGTGACGAACGAGGTGGTGTATGTGGGAGGTCGTCCATTGTTGAAGGCGCGTTCGCCTGAGGATCGTTTGAAAACGGACATGGGAGAGGGATTATTGTATTTGGAGCGTTATGTGGAGGAGGGGGATGCGTTGGTTTCGTATAATGTGTTGGAATTGACGAACGTGGGTCCTTATGACAATACGCGGACTTATTTTGTTCCGCCCGGTCATGTATTTGTGATGGGGGACAACCGAGACGGGAGTTTGGACAGCCGTATGGGTCATGAGTTTGGTTTTTTGCCTATTGACAATATAGTGGGACGACCTATACTGATCTTGTCGTCTGGTTTGACTGGCAACACGGGACTTATATTGAATTAGGGGTGATTAATGACAAAAACGCGTAAGGTGAAGGAATGAGGGAATGGAAGATTGCCAACTTTTGATTGATGGGAATTGGCGTGGTGGAAGTAAGGGTCGTTATTTGGACGTATTGGATCCTGTGAACGAAGAGGTTTTGTACCGAGCGGCGGCGGCTGAATCTGATGATATAGAGGAAGCCCTTTTGTCTTCGGAGCGTGCTTTGGAGGAGTGGAGTTGTGTTCCTGCGTGGTCGCGTGCGGCGAAGCTTGATGAGATTGCGAATTTGTTTTCCAAGTACGAGGGAGAGATGGGGGAACTGGCGGCCCGAGAAGTGGGCAAGCCGCTTGCGGAGGCACAAGGTGAGGTTGGTCTTTGTGCGGATCAGTTTAGGTGGTATGCGGGAGAGATTCGGCGTTTGTCGGGTGCGAGGGTGCCAAGCAGGATGGGCGGACATTTTGAGACGAGTTATGAGCCCGTGGGTGTTGTGGCGGCCTTGACGCCTTGGAATTTTCCGTCTCTTCTTGTGGCGCGTAAGGTAGCCCCTGCATTGGCGGCGGGTTGTCCTGTGATTGTGAGTCCGTCAGAGCTTACGCCGAAATCGGGAGCGATGATTGTGAAGGTGTGTGAAGAAGCGGGACTTCCGAAGGGCCTTGTACAGTTTTTGTCTGGTAGGCCTGAAGAGGTTTCTGCTCCTTTGTTGGCGTCGCCAATAGTGAGGAAAATATCGTTTACGGGTTCGACGACGGTGGGTCGCTTGTTGATGAGGGAGTCTGCGAGAACTTTGAAGCGTTTGACCTTGGAATTGGGAGGTCATGCTCCTGTAGTTGTGGACAATACGGTGGATGTAGAGAAGGCGGCGAATCTTTGTGCGAAGGGTAAGTTTCGGAACAGCGGACAGGTATGTGTATCGCCTTCACGATTTTATGTTCATGATGATGTATACGATGAGTTTTTGAGTCGTTTTGTGTCTTATGCGAAGGGTTTGAAGCTTGGGGGTCCGATGGAAGAGAGTTCGGGTATGGGGCCGATGGCATCTGAGAAGCGTCGTGATGCGATGGAGGAACTGGTGGAGAAGACATTGTCGGAAGGCGGGAAGTTGGAGTGTGGGGGTCGGCGTCCTCCGGACATGAATCGGGGATACTTTTTTGAGCCGACGGTATTTACGGAATTGTCGGATGACGCGACGATTATGAATGAAGAACCTTTTGGTCCTGTCGCTCCGGTGGTGAGATTTGGGGATCGTGAGGACGTGTTGCAAAGGGCGAATCAGACTTCTTTTGGTCTTGCGGGTTTTGTGTTGTCGAGCGATATGAATTTTGTGAATTACTTTAAGCGTGGTCTTGAGGTGGGTATGGTGGGTGTGAACACGCTTTCTGTAGGTTCTACGGTGGAGGCTCCTTTTGGAGGTGTTAATGATTCCGGTTTTGGCGAAGAAGGGGGTCATATGGCTCTTTACGGTTATTTGTCTAATCGGACTTACCACGTCACGGAGTTGTAAGTTAAGGGTAATAAAAGTTTAAAGGAGTTTGTTTTTGATGTGTGTACGTAGATCGATAGTATTATTTTTGTCTTTTCTTATGTTTCCTTTTGCGGCGTATGCGGGTTGTGATCCTGGAGAGACGGTGGTGAAGTTTAGCCATGTGGTGTCATCGAGTGGCAATCCGAAGGGTGATGCGGCTACTCTTTTGGAGAAGCGTGTGAATGAGGAGATGGATGGTCGTATGTGTATGGAGGTGTTTCCGAATTCACAGTTGTACGATGACAACAAGGTTCTGGAGGCTCTTATTTTGGGAGATGTTCAGCTTGCGGCTCCGTCACTTTCGAAGTTGGAGAAGTATACGTTGAAGTTTCGTTTGTTTGATCTTCCCTTTTTGTTTGAAGACATACAAGCGGTGGATCGTTTTCAGTTGTCTTCGGATGGACAAAAGCTTTTGGAGTCTGTGAAGGAGAAAGGTCTTTTGGGACTTGGATTCTGGCATAATGGCATGAAGCAAATTTCTGCGAATCGCCCGCTTATGATGCCACAGGATGCGAAGGGTCTGAAGTTTCGTATTATGTCTTCGGATGTATTGGAGGCGCAAATTCGGGCCTTGGATGCGGTTCCTCAGAAGCTGTCGTTTAAGGAGGTGTACGGAGCCCTTCAAACGGGCGTTGTGGACGGTCAGGAGAATACGTGGTCGAACATTTCACGAAGAAGTTTTACGAGGTTCAAGACGGGGTGACTGAGAGCAACCATGGAGTGCTTGACTATATTGTGATGACTTCTTCTTTGTTTTGGGATGGTTTGAGTGAGAAGGATCGTAAAGATTTTCGTCGTATTTTTGATGAAGTGACGAAGAAGGGCAATGCGGCGGCTTATGCGATTAATCAGGAGAATCGTCAGAAGGTTCTTGATTCTGGAGTTAAGATTCGGACGTTTACGCCTGAAGAGCGGATGATGTGGGTGGAGCAGATGAAGCCTGTGTGGGCGGAGTTTTCGGATGACATAGGCGAAGAACTGATTGAGAGTGCGTTGCGTGCGAACAGAGGTTGATCGGAAGCGGGGTTATGTGAAGGGGTTGATTGCTTTTTTTCATGCATGTGAAGAGTGGCTGATCGTTATTCTGTTTATGGGGATGGTTGCGGTGAGTTTTTCGCAGGTTGTGGCACGGTATATTTTTGGGAGTGGTTGGATTTCTGCGCTTGAATTGACGGTGATAGGGTTTGCTTGGTTTATACTTTTGGGCATTTCGTATACGCTGAGGACGTCATCTCACTTGGGTGTGGATATATTTGTGCGTATGTTGCCTACCCGTTTGTTTCGTATTTTGGCTATTTTTGCGTCATGTACTGGTGTTTTTTACGGTTTATTGCTTTTGGACGGGGGTTGGTTGAATAGTATTTTGGGAGGAGAGTATGTGAGGGGAGGTTCTATACATTATGTGGAGACGATGTATCGGGTGGGTCTTACGACGGAAGATTTGGGTTGGCCTCGTTGGATTGTATACATAATGATGCCGTGTTCTCTTTTGTTATTTTCGTGGCGTTGTTTTTGGTGTGGTGTTGAGATTTTCCGTGGTGAGCGTAAGAGTATGATAGGTTCTCATGACGGTGTACGGGATATGTCGGAAGAGAAGACCTAGGAGGATCGCGCGATGGAACTTTTTATGTTATTTGGTGGTGTGATATTTCTATTGATTTTGGGTATACCGATAGCGTTATCTGTGGGGTTGTCGAGTATAGCTTATCTTTTGTTGAACGGGGCTTCGATGACGAGCATAGCGGTGAAGTTGTTTGATTCGTCACAGCATTACACGTTGCTAGCGATACCTTTTTTTATATTGTCGTCTTCATTTATGACGACGGGAGGGATGGCGCGACGTGTTGTGGACTTGGCGATAGTGATGGTGGGTTGGTTTCGCGGAGGCATGGCGATGGCGGGTGTGATGGCGTGTACAATTTTTGCGGCGTTATCGGGTTCGTCGCCGGCGACGGTGGTGGCTGTGGGTCGACTGGCGATAGAGGGTATGGAGCGAGTGGGTTACAGTAAGAGGTTTGCGGCGGGTGTTGTGTGCAATGCGGGCACGCTGGGTATATTGATTCCGCCGTCTATAGTGATGGTGGTTTATGCGGCGGCGACGGATGTGTCTGTGGGTCGGATGTTTTTGGGAGGCATGGTGCCGGGTATTCTTGCGAGTGTCCTTTTGATGGCGGTGTTGTATGTGGTAGCACCGAAACGCAAAGTGGTTTTGGGCGAGGAAGGTTTGGATTTTGAGGGTCGGAGCAAGGGGGAAGTGGTTTTGCGTTCTGTGTGGGGATTGTTGATGATTGTATTGATTTTGGGGGGTATCTACGGAGGTATTTTCACGCCGACGGAGGCGGCGGCGGTGGCGGCGGTGTATTCATTTTTTGTGGCTCACTTTGTTCACCGAGACATGGGTGTTTTGAAGGGGAAGCCGTTTGTGGTGGGTGGTGAGGGATTTTTGGTTCAAGTATTTAGGGGTTTGTGGGATACGTTGAAGGCGTTTCCGGTATCTTTTTTTCATGCGGATACGAAGAAGAGTGTGCTGGAAGCGGCGCGAACGACGGTGATGTTGATGTTTATTATCGTGAACGCGCTTCTTTTTGCGTATGCGTTGACTTTGGAGCGGGTGCCACAGATGTTGGTGGGTTTGATGTTAGAATACGGCTTTGAGGCTTGGAGTTTTCTTCTTATTGTGAATTTGGTATTGCTTTTGGGGGGTCAATTTATGGAGCCTTCAGGTCTTTTGTTGATAGTGGCTCCGTTGGTGTTTCCGGTGGCGTTGGAGTTGGGGATAGATCCGATTCACTTGGGAATAGTGATGGTGGTGAACATGGAGATAGGTATGATCACGCCTCCTGTGGGACTTAATTTGTTTGTGACGTCTGGGATAACGGGCTTGGATGTGGTAAGTGTATTACGAGGAGTATTTCCGTGGCTTGTGATGATGCTATTCTTTTTGATTGTTGTGACGTATGTGCCTTGGATATCGACATTTTTGCCTAATATGGTGATGGGGCCTGAGATAGTGACTGAGTAGGGAGAGGAGGAGAGCGGGTGAGCAGGAAGGACGTAGTGGTATACAACGAGGGGGGTATGAGTTTTGAGTTGCCGGCGAGGATGGGCACGGGTGCACGTCAGAAGGCGGTGATAGGACTGATAGCGGAGGGTAAGTTGGAGGAGGCGTTGGAGGTGATGGATCCGCGTATGCGAGGCAATGCGGATTTGAATCATCTATTGGGTCAGGTGGCGTTGCAGAAGAGGGATTATCATGGAGCGTTGAATTATTTGCGGAAGGCAGATTTTGCGACGCCTGGGGATATGACTATTCGTGCGGACATCGCGACGGTTTTTTATTATTCTGGTAAGAAGACGGCGGCGAAGATGTTATTGAATCAGCTTTTGGGAGATGCTCACCCTCCGGCACAGGCGAGTTTTGTGATGGGACTGGTTTTGATGGATGAAGGAAATTTTTCGGGTTCGGAAGAGGCTTTGCGTCGTTGTGTTCGTATGAATGAGCAGCACGGAGAGGCTTGTTTTGAGTTGGGTGTTTTGCTCTTGGAGACGGATAAGGTCGAAGACGCGTATCATTTTTGTGCACGCAGTTTGGAGTTGTTGCCCCATGACGCGGCGGCGTATACGAATGCGGGCTTGGCGGCTCTTCGCTTGGGTCGGTATGCACTTTGTGAGCAGCACTTACGTCGTGGTCTGTCTTTGGATGCGGGAGGCGTGCGATCGCGTTTTTATCTTGGCTTGTGCTTGATAGAGCGGGGGCAAGAGCACGAGGGTATGCTTTTATTCCGTGAGTTGATAGATCACGAGCCGTCTTTGTACGGAGAGGCCGTGAAAGAAGTAAGCAGGGCGGGTCGAGGATGTCTTTCGATAAACCCTCTTCGGACGCGTCAAAAGTTTTACACGCAGGTTTCTTAGAAGAAATACTTGGGATTGTTAAGTTGCCCTTGATAGAGCGAAGCGACGGCGTCGCCATAACCGTTGAAGATTTGGGTATCGAATCGCTCGCCCGTTCCGATCATTTTTTCTGAGCTTTGCGACCATCTTCTGTGGGGTACGTCAGGATTGACGTTAGCCCAAAAGCCGTATTCATTGCCTGCGACTGCAGTCCAAAATGTGGGTTGGATGGAGTCGACGAATGTAAATTTTTTGATTGATTTGACGGACTTGAAGCCATATTTCCAAGGTACGGCAAGACGAATGGGGGAACCGTTTTGCGGCGGAAGTTTTTTGCCGTAGAGTCCCACGACGAGGAAAGCGAGGTCATTGTCTGCTTCTTGGATGGAGAGTCCTTCTTTGTAGGGCCAAGGGTACCAAGATTGGGAGAGACCGGACATGACGTCTTTTTGAATGTCTGTTTCCATTACGATGTATTTTGCACTTTGTAGAGGTTGTGCGATATCGAGAAGTTTTTTGAAAGGAAAACCGATCCAAGGAACGGCCATAGCCCAAGTTTCGACACAACGGAGTCTGTAGAGTCGTTCTTCTAGAGAGACGCGTCCTAAGATGTCGTCAATATCGAGTTCAAGGGGAGAGGATACGAGGCCATCAATAGTGATTTTCCAAGGTTCTGTGGCGAGAGCCTGAGCTGCGGGAGCGATAGATTTGTGGCTTCCGAATTCGTAGAAGTTATTGTATGAGATGGCTTCACTTTCAGCGGTAAGTTCGCGGTCGAGAGAGGCGTAATTGGGGTTGGTTTGAGCCTTGAGAGGGTGTAGATCTGCATGAGCTTTTTTTGAGGGAAGCAGGGAAGCACCGATAAGAGCGGATGTGCCTGCAAGGACGGTACGTCGCGAGAGGTAGTCTTTTTCGCTTGTGGGATTGATGTTGGGAAGTTCCCATATTTTTTTTCTGATAGGTATCATGAAAGGTCTCCAAGGACGAGGGTTTTTGAAAAGGGTGGGAGTGGGTGAAAAGGTGGGAGTGGGTGAAAAGG
>CAKMZR010000013.1 GCA_929200455.1 uncultured Alphaproteobacteria bacterium
AGTGGTGGTGAAGAAGAGGTGGTGGAGTCTTTCGAGGGTGGCCCCGCCTTCTTTTATGGAGGGAACGGGAGGGAGTTTATTCATGGGGAGGTCTTGTAGGATTTGTCCTTGGTGGAAGATGACGACGCGAGAACAGATGGCGGCGGCGTCTTCGAGGATGTGTGTAGAGATGATGATGGCTTTATCGGCGGCGGACTTTGCGAGGAAGTTGTGTGTTTCGAGTTTTTGTCTTGGGTCGAGTCCGTCTGTGGGTTCGTCGAGTATGAGGACTTGGGGGTTATGGATGAATGCGTCTGCGAGGGCGACGCGTCTTTGATAACCTTTGGAGAGTGTGCCGATGGGTTTATTGAGGACGTGTTTGATGTGGGTGGTTTGTATGATGGAGTCCCATTGGGGGGAGTGGGGTTGTATGTTCATAATTTGGGCACGGAATGAGAATCGTTGGAGCGGCGTCATGAGGGGCCATTGGGGTGCACCTTCAGGAACATATCCGAGTTGTTTTTGGCATTGGATGCGGTTTTTGAGGAGGTTGTAATTTTTGAAGAAGACGTGTCCTGATGAGGGTTCGAGGACTCCGGCGAGCATCCGCATGGTGGTTGTTTTTCCGGCTCCGTTTGCACCGAGCAGGGCGACGATTTCGCCTTGTTGTACGGAGAGAGAGAATTGTTTGACGGCGTGTACGGAGGGGAAGTGACGGGAAAGGTTTTCTGCACGTATGAGGGGAATATTTGTATTTTCTGAGGGTGGTGGAACTGTTTGGGGGGATAGATTTTCTGGTGGGTTTGGGGGTGTGTTCATGGAGTATTCTTTCTTTTTTTGGGTTTATGGTGTATAAAGATGGTCTATGGAGGGAGGGATGTCAAGGTGGAGTTTGGGTGTGAGATGTGGTTTTTGGGGTTCTGCGGGAGACATTTTGGGGGTGTTATGCTTGGAAGGGCACGGGCTTGGAAGGGCATGAACAAAGAGTACAACAGAAAACAGAAAAAGGAAGAAGAGGGAGATTGAAGATGTTAGGAGAGAACAGTATGGGTGGACGTGAAGATGTGAGCAAGGTTGCGTTGGTGACTGGGGGTACGCGAGGCATAGGTCGAGCGGTTGCGGAGTCTTTGCATAGGGATGGTTGGCATGTGGTGGTGTCGTACCGAGGGAACAAGAAGGCGGCGGATGCTTTTACGAGTGAGACGGGAGTGGAATCGATGGCGTTTGACGTGGGTGATTCGAAGGCGTGTAAGCAGGCGGTATCTGAGATAGAGGAGCGTTATGGTGTGGTATCTGTTTTGGTGAACAATGCGGGTATAGTGAGGGATTCGACGATGATGAAGATGACGGATGAGCAGTGGTATGAGGTGATGGCGACGAATCTTTCGTCTGTATTTTATCTTACGCGTTTGGTGTTGGGGGGCATGGTGGATCAAAAATTTGGTCGGATTGTGAATGTGAGTTCTGTGAATGGTATTAAGGGACAAAGGGGACAGGCGAACTATGCGGCCTCGAAGGCGGGGATGATAGGCTTGAGCAAGTCTTTGGCATTGGAGGTTGCGAGGAAGGGTGTGTGTGTGAATGTGGTGGCACCGGGGTACATTGATACGGAGATGATGCAGGCTGTACCTGAGAAGGTTTTGGAGGGTATAGTGGGAGAGATTCCGGTACAAAGACTGGGTCATGCTTGGGAGATAGGGCGTATGGTTTCATTTTTGTCGCATAAGGATTCTGGCTTTATTACGGGGGCGACATTTTCTGTGAACGGCGGACAGCTTATGCCTTAGGGCTTATTTGGGTTGGACTTGGGGATGTGTGAGGGGAGAGGGTTATGGATTGGAGAAGAGAGAGGTATTGTTGGAAGTGGATTGGATAGCGATATTTCTGGTATTTTTTTTGTCGTGGTGGTTGATATGGATGGTGGTACTGCCGATAGGGATACGGAGTGCGAGTGAGGAGGGTTCGGAGTTGTTGCGGGGCGAGGAGCGTGGTGCTCCTGTGAATCCTCGTTTGTTGAGGCGTGTGTGTGTGACGACGGGTGCGGCGTTTGTGGTGACGTTTCTTTTTTGGGTGGCGATGGAGAGTGGACTTGTGGAGTCTATGGTGGGCTGGGTATAGTGGTTTAAGTTTTTGTATTGCCTTTCATGAGGGGGAGTGAGGGGGGATGTGGGGGGGTGTAGGAAGGAAAGAGGATGGAAGGCGGAGGGATAGGATTGAAGAAGAAGCTGGATTTGGGGGATGTGGAGTGGACATTGGAAGGGGGTGGACGTCTTTCTGAGGTTGAGGTTGCCTACACGACGAAGGGCGTTTTGTCGCCGCTGAAGGACAATGTGGTGTGTGTGTGTCATGCGTTGACGGGGGATCAGTACATGGCAGATTGTCATCCGTTGACGGGTAAGCCTGGCTGGTGGGAGAAGATGGTGGGGCCGGGTCTCGCGATAGACACGGATAAGTTTTTTGTGGTGTGTAGCAATGTTCTTGGAGGATGTTTGGGGACGACGGGGCCGATGTCGAAGGATCCGAAGACGGGACTTCCGTATGGACTTAGTTTTCCAGAGGTGAGTATAGGAGACATGGTGAGGGTTCAAAAGGCGTTGATGGAGTCTATGGGTATTGATCGTGTGTTTGCGGTGGTGGGAGGTTCGATGGGAGCGATGCAGGTATTGGATTGGATTGTGAGGTATCCTGAGAGCGTGGGTTATGCGGTGGTGGTAGCAGGAGCGTCGCGTCATACGCCGCAGAACATAGCGTTTCATGAGAGTGGTCGAGCGGCGATTATGTCGGATCCTCATTTTTATCAGGGTTCATATTATGATAAGGATGAGGACATGAGGCCGCGCAGAGGCTTGGCGGTGGCACGTATGATGGCACATATCACGTACCTATCTGAGGGAGCTTTGCAGCGTAAGTTTGGCAGGAGACGGCGTGACGGGGGTTCTCGTGGATTTCAGAGTGATTTTGAGGTGGAGAGTTATTTGCGTTATCAGGGTTCGAATTTTGTGAAGAGGTTTGACGCGAACAGTTATCTTTATTTGACGCGCGCGATGGATATTTTTGATTTGTCTTCTGAGGGAGAAGGTTCTTTGGTGAAGGTTTTGTCTGGTGTGAAGTCGCGTGTTTTGGTGGTATCTTTTTCGAGTGACTGGTTATTTCCGCCTCGTGAGAGCAAGTTGATCGTGCGTGCGTTGGCGGCAGGCGGTTGTTTTGTGAGCGGTGCGTTGATAGAGAGTGAGAGCGGACATGATTCGTTTTTGTTGGATGATCGTCCTTTTTTGAAGATTGTGGGAGATTTTTTGCGGGGAGGATGGCGAAACGAGGGGGGTACGGTCTGATGAGTGAGGAAGGAAAGAGGGACTTGGAGGGTGTGTATGACCGCCGTGATTTTGAGGAGATAGGTCGTTTTGTGGGAGAGGGTGATCGGGTCTTGGACGTGGGTTGTGGAGACGGGCGTTTGTTGTCGTATTTGCAAGAGGGCAAGGGTGTGAAGGGTTTTGGGATAGAGTTGTCCTTGGAGGGTGTGGGGGAATGTTTGTCACGTGGCTTGAGTGTGATTCACGGCGATGCCGAGGAAGAGATAGAGCATTATGTGGAGGGTTCGTATGATGTTGTGGTGTTGTCTTTGACGCTGCAGGCGATGAGGAAGCCTCGGGACATGCTGTACAATTTGGTGCGTGTGGGAAAGAAGGCGGTGGTTTCTTTTCCTAATTTTGGACATTGGCGCGTGGTGAGGTCTTTGTTGTGGGATGGGCATATGCCTGTGACGCGTGTGATGCCTCGAGCGTGGTATGAGACGCCGAACATTCATTTTTGTACGGTGAGGGATTTTATGGCGTTGTGTGGAGAGATGGATATAGAGATTACGGGTATGGTACTTTTGGATGAAGGGATGGGAGAGGTTTTTCGTTTGTCTGGAGGGGGAGGTTCTGGGGTGAGTTTTTGGCATCATCTTCGGAGTGCACAAGCGATTTTTGCGATACATGGCCGGGGTTGAGGGGGGGGAGAGGGGGATTTGAGTCTATAAGTTGATAGCATGTTTTGAGAATGGGGTTGAGGTTTTGTGGAGATGGGGTTTATGATGGGTGTGTGTGGGTGTGTGTATTTGTGAGTTTAGAAAACGAAAGGAAATGAGAATGAAGAGTCAAGAGATAGGGCGTGTGAAGTTGACGCAGGATGTGTTGTCGGAGAGGGGTGATGAGATTTTGACGCCTGAGAGCATTGATTTTTTGGAGAGGTTGGAGTCAGAGTTCGGGGAGCGTCGTCGTGGACTCTTGGAGGCCCGGAAGGCGTTTCAGTTGAAGATTGACGGGGGCGAGGAGCCTAATTTTTTGGCGTCGACGCGTGCGATTCGCGAAGGAGATTGGTGTATTCCGACTCTTCCTTCACGTTTATTGGATAGGAGGGTAGAGATTACGGGACCTCCGGATCGGAAGATGGTGATAAACGCGTTGAATTCGGGGGCGAGTTGTTTTATGGCGGACTTGGAGGATTCGAGTACGCCGACGTGGCACCGTGTGATTGACGGACAGGTAAATTTGCGGGATGCGTGTACGCATAATTTGCGTTTTTTTGACAAGGCGAAGGAGAAGCATTACGAGGTGGAGGAGGAGGGTTCGACGACGTTATTGGTGAGGCCTCGCGGATTGCACTTGGAGGAGAAGCATATGATAGGGGTTGACGGTCGTCCTCTTTCTGGTTCTTTGGTAGATTTTGGACTGTTTTTCTTTCACAATGCGTTGGATTTGGCTGGGAAGGACGAGGGGCCCTATTTTTATCTTCCGAAGTTGGAGCATCACTTGGAGGCTCGGTGGTGGCATGATGTGTTTGTATTTTCTGAGGATTTTGTGGGATTGCGTCGCGGCACGACGCGGGCGACGGTTTTGGTGGAGACTTTGCCGGCAGGTTTTCAGATGGATGAGATTCTGCATAGTTTGGGCGTGTATGCGGCGGGTTTGAATTGTGGTCGTTGGGATTATTTATTTTCGTTGATTAAGACTTATAGGAGTCGGAAGGACAAGGTATTGCCGGATCGTTCTTGTTTGACGATGGAGTCGCCGAGTATGCGAGCCTATTCTCGATTGGCGATAGAGACGTGTCATAAGAGGGGCGCGTTGTGTATAGGGGGCATGGCGGCTCAGATTCCGATTAAGGGAGATGATGAGGCGAACGAGGCTGCGTTGGCGAAGGTGCGTCGAGACAAGGAGCGAGAGTTTGCGGATGGTCATGACGGTTCTTGGGTTGCCCACCCTGGACTTGTGGGGATGGTGAAGGAGATTTTTTCGAGAAATTTGCCGTCTACGCATCAGCTGGAGAAGAGGTTGGAGGGAGAGATGGGAGCGGAGGAGTTGCTGAAGATTCCTGAGGGGGATGTGACGGAGGAGGGATTGCGTCAGAATGTACGGGTGAGCGTGAGGTACATAGAGTCGTGGTTGCGGGGCGTGGGCTGTGTTCCTATTTTTCATTTGATGGAGGATGCGGCAACGGCGGAGATTTCGCGAGCACAGGTATGGCAGTGGGTTCGTCATGGTGTGAGGTTGCAGGGAGGGGATGTTGTGGATGCGTCTTTGGTGAAGAAGATTGTGGAAGAGGAGCGGGAGGCGGTGGAGCGAGAGATGGGAGATTCTGCGAAGGGTATGAAGTTTGGAGAGGCCTCGGCATTGTTTGCGGAGATGGCGACGTCTGAGGACTTGGATGATTTTCTGACTTTGAAGGCGTATGACATGTTGGTGGCGGGGGGTATGTGATGAGTGATTCGACGGGTGGGTTTGCAAAGGGTGGGGTCTTGGGTTTGCGAGAGATTATGCTGACACCGGGTCCCGTGACCTTGTCGCAAGGGGTACGAGAGGCGTTGATGCAGGATGTGATGCCGTGGGGTTTGGAGTTTGAGGAGGTTTGTGTAGAGATAGAGGGTCGTCTTTTGTCGATAGCGGGTTTGGATGGTTGTAAGGGTGATTACGAGGTGGTTTTTAATCATGGTTGTGGTTCTTTTATGATAGAGGCTGTGATTGCGTCCTTGATACCCAAGGAGGGGAGTCGGACGTTGGTGGTGAGCAATGGCATGTATGGAGAGAGGGCGGAGCATTGTTTGATGCTTTATGGTCGAGATTGTGTGCGAGCGGATCGTGGCATATGGGAGATTCCGAGTGCGGATTTTGTGGAGGGGTATCTTTCGAGGGATAGGTCGATAGACGGGGTTTGGGTGGTGCATTGTGAGACGAGTACGGGAGCTTTGAACAGGTTGGATGACATATCGGAGGTGGTTCGGAGTTACGGCTGTCGTTTTTTTGTGGACAGTGTTGCGTCTTTTGGTGTGGTGGAGCAGAAGATGGATTTTTGGGGAGCGGATGTGGTGTTGGCGACGCCGAACAAGTGTTTGGAGGGTGCACCTGGTTTTGCTTTTGCTTGTGTGAAGAGGGAGGTATTGGAGAGGTATGAGGGGGAATCTCGGACGCTAGGGTTTGATCTTTGTGCGCAGAGTCGTCATTTTCGTGAGCGGAAGAGATGGAGGTACACGCCGCCGACGCATAGTGTGATGGCGTTCCGCCGTGCTCTTGATGAGTTTGATCTTGAGGGGGGTTATGAGGGACGTGGGAAGCGTTATGGTGAGAACATGGATGTCTTGTGGAATGGGATGGCGTCTTTAGGTTTTTGTGCGGTGATGCCGAGGGCGTGGCAGTCGCCTGTGATTGGGACATTTTTTGAGCCTGCGGATGTTCATTTTGATCGGAGTTGTTTTTTGCGTGATTTGGGTCGTGCGGGATTTTTGGTTTTTCCGGGATGGCAGACGGGGGACATACCGAGTCTTCGGATAGCGGTGATAGGTTCGCAAGTGACTCCGCATGTGATGGAGCGTTTTATGGTGGCGGTTGAGGGTTCTCTTTTGGAGATGGGTGTGGATGACGGGGTTCCGCATCCGTCTCATGCGGCGATGGTTTGCGAGGCTTCTTCTGGGACGTGAGGCTCCTACGAAGCGAGGCTCCCAAAAGGCACAAACCCGAGAGTCTCAGGGACGGAGGCTTCAGAGAGCGTGTGTAGAGGCTCCCACGAAGCATGGTTCCCAAAAGGCACAAACCCGAAGAGTCTCAGAGACAGTGTCTCAGAGAGAGAGAAGATAGAGCGGAGAGCGGGCATGGAGCCGAGAGCTGACTAGCGAGCGAGCGGGCTATACTTTGACGGTGCTTAGGGTTTCTCTGAGCAATCCTGCGAGTCTGTCGATATCTTCTTCGCCGTAGACGAAGGCGGGAGCGACGATGGCGGCATCGGCGGTGAATTTGACATGGAGACCTTTTTTGAAGAGTTCTGCTTGGAGAGCCCCGCCTCTTATACCGGCTCCGCGAGGATCGGGTATGACATCGATTCCTGCTACGAGTCCGTAGGATCGGATATCGGAGACGGCGGGAATGTCTTCGAGGGCGTGCATAGCTTTTGAGAAAATGGGAATGAGGTCTTGGGCTTTTTTTAAGAGGTTTTCTTTTTGGAACACCTGTTGGGTTGCGATTCCGGCGGCACAGGCAGCGGGGTGAGCGGAGTAGGTGTATCCGTGAAAGAGGTCGATCCCGTTTCCGGCTTTTTGGGTGATGGTGTCATAGATATGGTCTTTGACGGCAACAGCACCCATGGGAATGGCGGCATTTGTGAGGGCTTTTGCCATGGTGAGGATGTCGGGAGTGACGTTGAAGGATTGGGAAGCGAAGGGTTGCCCTGTGCGTCCGAATCCTGTGATGACTTCATCGAAGACGAGGAGTATGCCGTGATGGTCACAGATTTGGCGTAGTTTTTCGAGGTAGCCGACGGGAGGGACGAGGACTCCTGTGGAGCCTGCGATGGGTTCGACGAAGCAAGCGGCGATGGTGTGTCCTCCGTAGGTTTCAGCGATGATTTCGAGGTCGTCAGCGAGGTCTTTTCCTTTTGAGGGCTGACCTGGTTGGAAACGACATTCTTCTGTCCAGGTGTGCCGCATATGGGAGACGTTAGGCATGGTGGTGGGAAACTGCATACGGTTTCGTGCCATTCCGCTTAGGGAAAGTCCGCCGATATTGACGCCATGATATGCGCGTGAGCGTGAGACCCATCGTGTACGTTGGTGGTCACCTTGGCTCCAGTGGTAGGCACTGGCGATTTTGATGGCGGTGTCGACGGATTCTGATCCGGAATTGACGAAGAAGGTGTGGTTGATGTGTTCGGGAAGGATTCGCGAGAGGACATTTGCGAATTCGAAAGAAAGGGGTTGACCGATTTGGAAGGGGGGGACGTAGTCATTGGTAGACATTTGTTGGTGTACGGCGTCGATAATTTCTTTTCGTGTGTGTCCGAGAGGGCAACAGAACAGCCCGGAAGATCCGTCGAGGATGGTCTCTCCTTTGTGGTTGTAGTGCCAAATGCCTTCACTTTTTACGATGAGTTGGGGATCTTTTTTGAAGGCTTTGTTTGCGGAGAAAGGCATCCAGAAGTTGTCGAGGTCATTGGGCGAAGAGAGGTGTGTTTGTCCTTCTGTGTTGAGCATGAGATGTTCCCTTTCTGAAAGAAGTGTCGACTTGAGAAGTGTCGACTTGAGGTGGACTTGGGGTGGACTTGACTTGAGGTGGACTTGGGAGGGTGTATGATTTGTTGTTATTGGAGATTTTTGCCCTCTTCTGTAACTACTATGGGGTGAGAGGGGTGTGTGTGTCAAGGAAATAAGGAAAAAGGGGAGAGTGTAAAAGTTTGGTTTTCTGGTGTTTCTAGAGGTTTTGGGAGAAAAAAATCAGGAAAAGGGACGGTGAGAGTAAGGATTGTTGTTGACCGAAAGGTTAAATCACGTCTTAATTTGGGAGTGTTGGCGAGGGGGTAAGCAGGGACAGGCTGGCAGTGAGCGAAGCTGGGGATATATTTTTGCGGATATTCGCGGATATTCTGTGAGGATTTATTTTTGGTTGATGTTTCTTTTTTCCAAGAGGAGATGAGTACTGTGAATAAGAGTGAATTGATACAAGCTGTAGCGGATGGATCGGGATTGAGTCGTGCGGATGCGACGCGTGCGACGGATTCCCTACTGGATGCGATAACCCAAGCTTTGAAGGGCAAGGACGAGGTCCGTCTTATAGGTTTTGGGACGTTTTCTGTGGCACATAGGAAGGCGACTCAAGGTCGCAATCCGCAAACGGGAGCCCCGATTCAGCTGAAGGCCTCGAATCAGCCGAAGTTTAAGCCTGGCAAAGGTTTGAAAGACGCCGTGAATTGATGAAAGTCTTCGGGGTTGAGGTTTTTATGTCGGGGGTTTGTCGGGATTTTTGGACATAAGGTCGGACATAAGGTCGGACATGGGGTTTAGACATAGGGGGGTTTGAGGACGATGTAAGGGCGTGAGGTCTTTGGGTTGAGGGGGATAGTTTTTTGCGGGAGGAGCGGTTTCTCTGATGAAGTTTTTTCTAGACACGGCTAAGGTTGAGGAGGTGGAGTCTTTATTGGACACAGGCATGGTGGATGGGGTGACGACGAATCCGTCATTGATAGCGAAGTCTGGTGGGGATATGCTGGAGACGATTGGTCGGATTGCCTCTCTTGTGGAAGGTCCTGTGAGTGCGGAGTGTGTGAGCGAGGACTATGATTCTATGCTTCGTGAGGGGGAGTTGCTGTCGGGTTTGGCGAAGAACGTGGCGGTGAAGGTTCCGCTTACGGTTGCGGGTCTTCGTGTGTGTCGGACGTTATCGGATCGCGGGGTGATGGTGAACGTGACTTTATGTTTTTCTGTGGTTCAGGCTCTTTTGGCGGGTAAGGCGGGAGCGTCTTTTATCTCGCCTTTTGTGGGACGCTTGGATGATGTGGGGGGAGACGGAATGAATCTTGTGGAAGAGATTCTGGAGGTGTATGATCACTATGGTATGGAGACGGAGGTATTGGTGGCATCGGTTCGTCATCCTCATCATGTGGCGGAAGCGGCACGGATGGGAGCGGATGTTGTGACGATCCCTCCGGATATTTTGTATAAATTGTATGGACATCCTTTGACGGATAAGGGTCTTGAAGCTTTTCTTAGTGATTGGAGAAAGACGGGTCAGAGTATAGGAGGCAAGGCGTGAGGGTGGGGGTTTGTATAGATGAGGGAATATACGGGGGTGGAGTATAGTTGAGAGTTTTAGAGCTGGGGTGGGTTTTGATAGAGCTGGGGGAATGGTTGGGTTTAGGAAAGAGAAGGAGAGGGTAAGGTTTATGAAGAGATGCCCCCGATGAAACTCAAGACACAAGGTGGAGAGAAGAAAGGCGGAGTCCGGAAGGGTTCTTCTGGTTCTGTTCCTGTGACGGCAGAAGACGTGGTAGATTTTCTGGGTTCTCATCCAGGTTTTTTGCGAGAGAATCCGCAATTGATATTGGATCAAGCTTTGCCTGAGCGTCCTCTTGGTCGGAATGTGGTGGATTTCCAGGAGGCGATGATTAAGTATTTGCGTCATGAGATAGGACATGTGGAGGCTTTGCAGGAGAGGTTGATAGAGGCGACGCGTCAGAACATGATTAACCAGCAGAAGGTGTATGATTGTGTTCAGTCTTTATTGGAGGCGCGTTCTTTTGAGAATGTGGTGGAGACGATAAGTACGGATTTTCCGATTCATTTGGGGTTGACGTCTGTGGTTTTGTGCATGGAGGCGGATGCGGACAATTTGCACATGTCGCGTCATGTGGGGATATTGCCACGAGGCATGGTGGATGCGGCGTTGGGAGGCAAGGATGTGGTGTTGCGTGATCATATATTTGGAGATGGAGAAATTTTTGGTCGTGTGGCGGCATTGATTCGTTCGGATGCGTTGCTTCGTTTGCGTCTTCCTGAGAGGGTTTCCGGAGCGATGTTGGCGTTTGGCAGTGATGAGGAAGATTGTTTTGACGGCGATCAGAGTCCGGTTTTGATAGAGTTTTTGGGTTCATGTGTGGAGCAGCTTTTGGATATTTGGCTTGTGAGGGAGAAGTAGATGACGCTTGAGCGTTTTCGGGTTGTGTGTGAGGAGGATTTATTTTTGCGGTTGGGGGGGTGGTTTCGGTATCTTGAGGTTGAGAAGCGTTACAGTCGTCATACGCTGGAGGCTTATGGGCATGATGTATTTATTTTTTTGAGTTTTTATTCGGGTCACAGGGGAGAGAAGGTGGATAGGTTGTTTTTGGAGGGTATGGAGAAGAGGGATATTCGTTCTTGGCTGTCGCATTTGCAGCGTGAGGGTATGGAAACGACGACGATAGCGCGGATGGTTTCGAGTGTGAAGGGTTGTATGAAGTGGTTGATGGAAGGTGGTTATAAGGAGAATACGGTTTTATTGTCGATGAGGTCTCCTCGGGTGAAGAAGGTCTTGCCGCGTCCTATAGGGGAGGGTGAGGCGCGTCGGGTTCTTTTGGCGGCACGAGATCGGGGTGGCTGGTTGGGTTTGCGTGACTATGCCCTTTTTGGTTTGTTGTACGGGAGTGGTTTTCGTATTGGCGAGGCCTTGGGTTTGGACAGGGATATTTTTTTGCAGGGAAGGGCCGAGGGAGGAGGTGGTGTTTCGATGGTGATACGGGGTAAGGGTGACAAGGAGAGGGTTGTGGTGATTTTGCCGTTGATTTGGGAATCTTTGAGGGCGTATGTGGAGGCTTGTCCTTATGGAGGGGTTGGGGACGAGGATTTTCCGTTATTTGTGGGGGCAAAGGGAGGACGTTTGTCGGCTCGCGTTGCACAGAGGTCTATGGAGTCTATCCGTTGTGTTTTGGGATTATCTGAGAGTGCGACGCCTCATGCGTTGCGTCATGCGTTTGCGAGTCATTTGTTGGCGAATGGAGCGGATTTGCGTTCGATTCAGGAACTTTTGGGACATGCTTCTTTGGTGACGACTCAGAGGTACACGAAGGTGGATCATGGTCATTTGCAGAGGGTTTATGAGCGTTCTCATCCTCGAGCGTTTTGAGAGAATGCCCTTGAGTTTTTGGATTATTTTTTGTTAGGATGACCGACTTGTATTGATGAGGAGAGGAGCGTAGGATTTGTGAGGGCAGAGAAGCAGAGGAAATTATTTGGTAGGGATATATTATTTGTGGGTCGAGAGCTTCCGTTGACGGGTGGTTTGGTATTGGATATTTTGGAGAGTTTGGGGATAGACTACCGTGTGCATGAGCACGCTGAGGTGTTTACGGTGGAGGAGAGTCAAGAGGTGACGGGAAGTTTGCCTGGAGCTCATACGAAGAATTTATTTTTGAAGGACAAGAAGGGTTTTTATTGGCTTTTGACGGCACGAGATTCGACGCGGGTTGATATGAAGCTATTGAAGCGTTATCTTGGAGCGAAGTCGTCGTTATCGTTTGGGAGTTCTGAGGATTTGTATGAGAAGCTGGGGGTATTGCCAGGTTCTGTGACGCCTCTTTCGATGGTGAACTGTCGAGATGGAGATGTGGGTTTATTGCTGGACGGTTCATTATTTCGGGATGAGATTGTGAATGTTCATCCCTTGAGGAATGATAGGACGGTGGCGTTGTCACCTTTGGATTTGTTGATATATTTGCGTTTTTGCGGTTGCAAGATGAGGTTATTATTTTTCTCTGAGGGGGATGAGGAATAGAAGAAGTTTAGGGATAGGGAGGAGCGGGTATACACAGGGAGAGAGATAGAGATAAGTGGAAGCGAAGGTAGCGATAGTGGATTCGGTGGCCTTTCAGGGCATCTCGACAATTCCGGTGCATGTACAGGTTCAGATGGCGAAGGGCATGCCGTCATTTCAGATGGTGGGTTTGCCGGATAAGGCGGTGAGTGAGAGTCGTGAGAGGATTCGCGGAGCGTTATCTGCGATAGGGCTGGGATTGCCGCCCCGTAGGATTACGGTGAATTTGTCGCCGGCGGATTTGTTGAAGGAGGGGAGTCATTTTGATTTGGCGATAGGATTGGGATTATTGGCGGTGATGGATGTGATTTCGTTTGAGTCGTTGTTGAACTATGTGGTTTTGGGGGAGTTGTCCTTGGATGGTTGTATTGTGGGAGTGAATGGCGTTTTGCCGTGTGCGATGATGGCGGTGGAGCGAGGCAAGGGATTGATATGTCCTGAGGTTTGTGGTCCTGAGGCTATGTGGGCGGGAGATTCTGAGGGTATAGTTGCGGCTCCGGACATTTTGTCGTTGCTGGCACATATGAAGGGAGAGAAGAGGCTTTCTGGTCCTTCTCGGCCTGAAGTTGAGGATATGCGAAGGCGAGGAGATTTGTCGGATATTCGTGGACAGTATCAAGCGAAGAGGGCGTTGGAGATAGCGGCGTCTGGTGGACACAATTTGATTATGATGGGACCACCTGGTTCTGGTAAGTCGATGTTGGCCCATCGTCTTGTGGGTATTTTGCCGCCGATGGCAACAGAAGAGGCGTTGGAAGTTTCGATGATTCATTCTGTGGCGGGTATGATGAAGGGAGGTATTTTGACGGTGGAGCGTCCGTTTAGAGATCCGCACCATACGGTTTCGATGCCGGCCCTTGTGGGCGGTGGTCATAAGGCGCGTCCTGGGGAGGTTTCTCTTGCACACAACGGGGTATTATTTTTGGATGAATTGCCTGAGTTTTCTCCGGCGACCTTGGATGCACTTCGCCAGCCGTTGGAGAGTGAATACACGCTCATAGCCCGAGCGAATCACCATGTGACTTATCCTGCACGTTTTCAGCTTGTGGGAGCGATGAATCCGTGTCGTTGTGGTTATTTGTATGATCGTGACAGGAGTTGTCGCCGAGCGCCCCATTGTGCGGAAGATTATCAGAGGCGTTTATCGGGACCCTTTCTTGATCGTATGGATTTGTGTGTTGATGTTCCGGAAGTGGATCCGCGTGATTTGCGTTTGGGAGGAGAAGGGGAGACGTCGGAAGAGATAGGGGCTCGTGTGAAGCGGGCACGAGAGATTCAGTGGTTGCGTTATGAAGGGAAGCGGACGTCGGATGGCAAGGCGATACGCGTGAATGCGAGGGTAGACGGCAAATATCTTGAGGAGGTGGTACAGCTTGAAGCGAAGGGTCAAGAGCAGTTGGACAAGGCGGTGGACGAGTATCGTTTTTCTGCCCGTGGTTATCATCGGATTCTGCGGGTGGCACGGACGATAGCGGACATGGATGAAAAAGAGACGGTGAGTGTTCATCACATCTCGGAAGCCTTATCTTTGCGGAGGCGAGGACACTGGGATAGGTGATTCTTTAGGTGTTGAGGGTGTGGTACGGAGAGTGGGTGTGGAGAGGAAGGTTGAGGTGAGAGGGTGTGTGGAGAGGGTGGTGCGGGAGTTTTATTCTTGGAAGGCGGCGACTCGACAAGAGGAGGTGCCGTCATGTTCGAAGAGGTAGAAGAGTCCTTCTTGAGCGAGTCCTTTGGGGTCGCGAAGGTTGAGTCCGCGCGAGGAAGCGAATCCGACATTTTTTTCAAATTTTCCGAAGGATCGGAGGGTGACGACGAAGTGGTTGACTTTGTACTGATTGAATCGTCCTTGAGCACAAGCGGTGGAAAGTGCGGGGCTGATCTGGGCGTTGAACTGGAAGGAAGAGGATTCGAATTTGACGGGTATGCCTCCGATATAGCGTTGGAGGGGTTGATCTGTATTTTCGGGTGTATTGTATTGGGGGAGAGAATTGTAGAGGAGTCCTCTTTCGAGGGCGCGTCCTTTTCGCGTGCTGTAGGAATCTTGGGCAAGAAGGAGCGAGGGCGATAAGAGGAGGAGTATGAGGGTGTAAAGGAGGAGAGAAGGTTTCATGAAGGAGAGTTCAGTGTTTGGGCTTTGGGATAGGGATGGGCTGTGGTGTGAGTGATTATAACATGAGGAGCCGGGTGGATTCAAGGAGGTGCGGATTCAAGGAGGTGTGGATTCAAGGAGAGGAGGTTTGGGAAGAGTTTATGGCACGCAGGATTTCGTCCATGAGGAGGGCGATATTTTGTGTCTGAAGTTTTGAGGGGGAGTCGCTGATGACGGTATGAGGTGAGAGTTGGTGTTGGAACCAGGTGCGTTGTCTTTTTCCGTAGCGTTGGGTGTCATGAATAATTTTCATGGTGGCTTCTTCGAGGGAAATTTTTCCTTGTGTATAGGCGATGAGGGGTGCGAGTCCGATGGCTTTATGGAGAGGGGAGAGGGGCAACCATGTTTCGGAGTGTATATGTTCTATTTCTTCGAGGAGTCCTAGTTGTATCATGTTGTGTACACGGATGCCGCATCGTTTTTTCCAGGATTCTTTTTCTGGGAGTACGAGGAGTGTTCGGGTATTTTGCGGGTTGATGAAGTGTAAAGTTTTGATTTGTTGCCATTGAGAGAGGGGTTTTTCTGTGGCGATGAGGACTTCGAGAGCTCTTGTGATACGCGAGGAATCGCAAGGGCTTAGTTTTTGAGCACAAGCGGGGCTGAGCGATGAGAGTTCGTGATGGAGGGCATGTGGTCCTTCGTGTATCATTCGGAGTCTGATGGCATTTCGGATGTGTTGGGGTATGTCTGGTACGGGGCTTATGCCGTGGATGAGGGAATGTAGGTAGAGTCCGCTTCCGCCGCAGACGATGGGAATTTTCTGACGTTTTGTGATTTGGAATATTTTTTTGGTGACGTTGTTGAGCCAAGATTTGACATTTTGGATGTGGGAGGAGGGATTGACATATCCGAAGAGGTGGTGAGGAGCGCGAGCAAGGAGGTTGTCATGGGGTTGATTGGTGAGTATGGGAATGGCGTTATAGGCTTGCATGGAGTCGGCGTTGATGATTTCGCCTTGGAATTGGAAGGCGAGTTCTGCGGCGAGGTCTGATTTTCCCGAAGCGGTGGGTCCAGTGATGATGAGGAGTCTCGGGCAGACGTGAGAGGGTATAAGCGTTTCGGGTTCTGTAGAGGACACGAGAGTATTAGCTGTTGAGTAGGGAGGCACGATTCTGGAAGTAACGGTGTATGGCGGTAGAGATTGCTTTTGCGAGTTTTGATCGGTATTGGCTTTTTCTGAGGAGTCCTTCTTCATATTTATTGGAGAGGTATCCAAGTTCGATGAGCAGAGAGGGAACGGTGGGAGATTTGAGGACGGCGAATGATGCGAATCGGAGGGTGTCACGTTTGAGGTTGGTGACGGTTTTCATATTTCTGATGAGGAATTCTGAGAATTGGACGGATTCGATTTTGGTTTCATTTTGTTGTAGGTCGATAAGGATTCCGGTGATGCTGTCGTCGAAGGTATTGAGGTCTGCACCTGCGATGAGGTCTGAACGGTTTTCCTGTTCTGCGATGAGTCGCGCTTCTGCATCGGATCCTTTATTGGAGAGGGCGTAGACGGACATGCCGCGTACGGAAGATTTGGTGAAGCTGTCTGCGTGAATGGAGACGAAGAGGTCGGCGTGGTTTTTTTCTGCGATTCGCATACGGTTGCGAAGTTTGACGAAGACGTCGTGGGTTCTTGTGAGTACGATGCGGTATTTTTTGAGAGTTTTTAGGTTTTGAGCGATTTTTTTGCTGACGTCGAGGACGATATGTTTTTCTTTTGATTTATAGAATTTTCCTGAAGCGCCTGGGTCGAGTCCGCCGTGTCCTGGGTCGATGACGATGACGGGAATGGAGGAGGGTGTGGGAGCGGGTGTATTGAGTTGAGGAGAAAACTGGGAGAGGATTTGTTCCCACCCGGCGGATTGTTGAGATTTTTGGCGTGGAGATTGTGCGGTTCCGCGTGTGAAGTCGATAACGAGTCTGTAGGGTTGGGATGATGAGGAGGGAATATTTTGGATTTTGAGAATTTTTGCGTTTGTGTTGAGGTCGACGACGACGCGGGTGATGTGGTCGCGGAAGAGTCCGAATCGGAAGTCTTGAGTGATTCCCGAGGGTTTGAATTTGATTTGTGGTGGTATGGAGGTATTGGCGAGGTCTATGACGAGTCTTGAGGGTTGTTGTAGGACGAAGATTTTGTAGTCTGTGGGTTTAGAGAGTGCGAAAACGATTCTGTGGTATGAGGGGTGTTGAGCGTTTCTTACGGCGGAAACGGAGGTGTTGGCGTGAGAGATCGCGGGTATGAGGAGGAGGAGAGCGAGAGAGCATGCAGCGATGTATTGTTGGAACGTCATCGTTGTAGAGGAGTTGGAGATGTTGATTTGGGGGGCAGAGGCGTGAGAGTGGGTGTGGCGAATGGGGGCGAGGCGAGAGGTTGGGCGAACGGGTTGTCAGGTGGCGGGGCTGGCAAATGGTGTGGCAAGTGGAGGGGTGGCAAGTGGAAGGTTGGGGATTTTTGAGAGGTGTATAGGTTGTGGATGGTTTTAGGATTTTTTAGATTTTATTTTTTTGTAGACGACGGGAAGGATGGACATGAGTCCGAGTCCGATGAGGGCGAATAAGACTTCGGGAGTGATGATGCCGCTGATGGAGAATTCCTCGCCGGATTCGAAAACGCTGCTGAGTCCTGCTCCTGAGAGGCTATAGACGAAGCTTCCGGG